>JAQWNP010000014.1 GCA_029268515.1 Phycisphaerales bacterium
GCGGGTGAGGCGATTCGAACGCCCGACATTCACGTTGGAAATGTCACGGTGGGTAGGTAGGTGTGTCGGAAGTTGATTTAATCCAGCGGGATACGTCTCAAATCTACTATCCACTGTTCATATCGAAATGAGCCGAATAACCCACGGGATTACCATCCAGTTGATGTCTGATGAGTGTGTTCTCCAGGACGGTTGATTCGATATTCTGTGTGCATCTACTTTGCTGAGGAGCACCACAATGACAACCGACACTCGTATCGAATCACTTGAAACTCAAGTCCGCACACTGAAGCGAATGCTCTTGGGAGTATTTGGATTGGTTGTTGTTGGAGTACTACTAGGTTGGGCAACACCGCGAACGTCCCCAGATGTACTTCGCTCAAAGCGGCTTGAGATTCTCAGTGACAACGGAACACCAGTAGTGGTCCTTGAGGCAAGCCGAGTCTTTGACAGTGTAGATCAAGAGGGCCATTTTGCTGGCAAATTGATTTTGCAAAACGACGATGGCAAGCAGAACGCAAGTTTGGGGCCAGGTGACTTTGGAGGAGGAAGCCTGAGCATTAACAACAAAGACTCAGTAACTGTGGTGGCACTAGGATCTTCGATCAATAATGGTGGTAGTGCCTTTGTGAACAACAGTACTGGCAAGACTTCTGCCGCCATCAGCTCAAGTCCTACTGGGGCCGGGTGGCTTACTGTCAATAGCAAAGATGGGAATCGAGTTGTCGCACTTGGAGTGCGTCAAGACGGGGGGAATGTCATCACGTGGGCCTTGGATGCAATGACCATCACGTCAAGACTGCCAGCTCCGAAGTGATCACCTTGCCTATGGGCTACGAGGCAAGGACGGGGAACCCCGCTGCACATCGAGGGGGGGTGTCTTCTTTCTGAAATAACCAACAAATGGATGGTCGGTGGTTTCTGCGAAATGTGGATGGTAGAAGTCAGCGCAACACCATCGAAAAACCCCCGCCACATCTCGGTGACAGGGGTTCAAGGGTTAGAAGGCTGCTGAGGCGATTCGAGGCTGAATGAAGGTCCCGCGCAGCACACCCCGATATCCAGGTTGGAAACGTCACGGGTCCTTGACTCGTTGCCCCGACGATTGCCGGCGCCGCGTCCCGCACCTTCGGTCTCCCCGAGACGAACTTCGGATCCCTCGAGACCGGGCTGACCTCTCGATTAATCGGCTAGGATACGTCTGAGTAAGACTCGCCACGATCGGCGAACCTGACCGTACATGCATTCCCGACACCGACCGATACCAACCGATACATGGAGACTCAGCGCGATGCAGGACCCGAAGAACAGGATCTCGCGGCGGACCGCCCTCAAGGGTGCGGCGGTCAGCGGTGTCGGACTCGTCGTCGGAAGCTTCTTCGCCGAACAATTATCGAAGCAGGTGGCAGCATCACCGGAGGGCATCTTGGGATCAAACGAAGAGTGGTTCGCGCAACGCGCGTGGAGCGTGAGCGCCAACAAGGTGCTCCCGAAGGCGGATGGGGCGACCGGCAACGTCACCACCCTGGCCAGACGGATCGAGTTTCCGGCATCTGCCGAGGAGATCGCCGCCATCGTGACGTCGCTTCCAGCGACCACCCCGATCGCCTGCGTATGCGGTGGACACGAGTCGTCGGGCGCGGCGCTCGTCGCGGACCGCGATGCGGTGATCCTCGACCTCGGTCGCCTCAAGTCGATCGATTTCGAGTCGTCCGACGACGAGACTCTGGTCACGGTGGGGGCCGGAGTGGTCTTTCGCGAACTCGTCGAGGCGGTCAAGGCCCACGGCGGCGCGTTGCCCGTGGGCACCGGTCCCGGCGTCGGCGTGGCCGGGTACACCCTCAACGGTGGGCTGAGTGGCTACTTCTCCAGGCGGCTCGGTCTGCTCGGCCAGCGTGCCGTGAAGATGACCGTGGTGACCGCCGAAGGCGAGATCCGCGTGTTGACGCCTGATGACGAACTGTTCACGGCGATGCTCGGTGCGGGAAGTGCGCTCGCCATCGTCGTCGACATCACCTTCGAGATGGCCGACGCCAGCGCCGTCAAGGGTGCCGAGCAGCTCGTCTTCGGATATGAGACGCGGGCCCAGGCGGTCGAGTTCTCGAAGAAGGCGATGCGGTTCATGAAGGAACGGATCATGCCGAACGAGTCGGTCTCGCTCGAGATCGTCGTGACGGGCACCAAGGCGATCGTCGCCACGATGGTCTTCTACGACACCTTCGAGGGCAGCACCACCGAGTTCGTCGAGCCGCTCGAGCAGCTGGCATCGGGCATGAAGCTGCCGACGCTCGCGCGGGCGCACTGGGCCTCGTGGTACGAGGCCGCTGCCGCGCTGTGGCCGGTGATCGCCGAGCAGAAGGGGAATCCGCTCGCGACCAGCTACCACTGCGCCGGCACGACCGGTATTCCCGAAGACGCCGTGCTCGACTTCGTGGGCGACGTCGTGGTCGGCGAAGCGCCGCTCGACGAGGCCGAGATGTCGATCGTCGAGATCCGGACGCTCGGTGGCCAGGCTCAGCGGGGGCCGCGGATTCCCAGCGGCAACTGCGATCACGCGTTCTTCGTCGATCTCGTCACGCTCTTCGACGCCAGTTCCAAGTCCCTGGCCCAACGGCAGGAGATCGTGGATCTCACAAACCAGGTCGTCGACAAGTCCCGCGCGGTTGCGGGACTCGACGTCGATTTCAGCGGCACCCATTCGCAACCGGACGATGTCGACAGATCCGCGATCGCCGCCGAGATCTTCGGATCGGCCGAGATGGCCCGTGCCGTCGAGACTCAGAAGAAGCTGGTGGACCCCGTCAATCGGTTCAGGTTCAACCCCTTCTCGAAGTTCGTGGGATGAACGCCCGACATTCACGTTGGGAACGTGATGGTGTGTAGTTGGAATCAGTGTAAAGCACAGTTACCTAGGTGATTGTGACGGATTCTGACTAGTCACTTTTGTCACAACATATGTTGCGAGATACACGATTGCCTACAGCAAAGTGACTAGTGAAAGTGACTAGTAGGTGGTTTTGTAACAGAACTGACTAGTTTCTCAGAGCGTCACTATATCAATGAATAACCCCTGCCGAAGCAGGGGTTATTTTTGAAAGCGGGTGAGGCGATTCGACGCCGAGTCCGGGCGGTAGCCCGGGCGAGATGCGTAATGACTGCTGCGGCGTAGCCGCAGCGCGGGCCCGCCGTAGGCGGGGACGCACAACCGCGAAAGAAACAAGGCGTGCCCGCCCGGAGGGTGGATCACGCCTTGTGGCGAAAGCGGGTGAGGCGATTCGAACGCCCGACATTCACGTTGGCAACGTGACGCTCTACCACTGAGCTACACCCGCAATCTATGCAATTGTCGGTTCACCACATGGTGAACCAGGAGGCTTTTTCGGGGGGAGGCCCGAATCAGCCAGGAGGCAGAGTATACCGACTCCACATCTAGCCGGGCAAGCATCTGCTGAAACATCTTTAAGGGGCAAGGATCGAGGCCGCTGAAAGGCCCTTAGCTTTGCCCAATCAAGACACCCGCAAAGAGCACAATGGTGCCACCAATAATGACTTGAATACAAGCCTTCCAGAAGGATGTTTTCATATATCGCTTGCGGATCCAGGCAATTGAGATCAGCTCAATGATGACCACGATAATGGCCACCACCATGGCGGTATGGAAGTTGGGAATGAGGAAGGGCAGGGTGTGACCAATGCCACCAAGGAAGGTCATACCACCACAAGTCAAACCTCGAACCACGGGGCGCCCTCGCCCACTGATCTTGCCATCGTCAGAGAGCCCCTCAGCAAAGGCCATCGAGATGCCCGCGCCAACAGCAGCGGCAAGACCAACAAGAAAAGCCTTGTTGGTATCTTCGGTCGCATAAGCAGCGGCAAAGATAGGGGCCAAGGTTGAAACTGAACCATCCATCAAACCAGCTAAGCCTGGTTGAACAACTTCAAGTACGAAGTTCGACTTTGGCTTTGTCGACGTGCCCTTATCAAGTGATTTTGAGCTTGATGTATCTGACATAGATCAGATCCTTCCTAAGTTGATTTGTGTACTGAAGTCATCGTGACATGACATGCAAAGACACCATCTCCTTTGGAGATGGATCGTCAATGCATTTTTTGTCATGGCCTCAAAGGCCAAGTGTTTATTTATCTTCTTCAGTGATGCCCATGCCACTGCGGTCTGGGGATGCTGGTCGCTGAGGGGGTGCATAGGCCTCGGTCTCCAGAGACTTGAGCATCTCTTGGACAGCACGTTCGAGTTGAGGGTCGCCACCATCCTTCATCAGCGCAGGATCATCAATCACTTCAATATCTGGATCAACACCATGGCCTTCAACGCCCCAGGTGCCATCGGCTTCGTAGAAACCGAAGGTCGGTACGGCGGTGTAACCTCCATCGATCAGTCTGGGATTGCCAGAAATTCCAACCAGGCCACCCCAGGTACGGGTGCCGATGATTGGTCCCAGATTATTGCGGCGGAACAGCCATGGGAACATGTCACCGCCAGAGCCAGCCATGCCGTTGATGAGCATTGCTTTGGGGCCTTGATGTGAATCTGGCGGCCACTTCCAGTCTTTTGAGTCGCGGCGCGCCCAGTAATTTGTGACGGGGCGGTTGAGCATTTCAATAAAGCGCGTGGGAATCTGGCCGCCGCCGTTCCAGCGTTCGTCAATGATCAATGCAGGTTTATGAGCTTGGCCATAGAACTGTCTGATCAGATCAGATTGACCATCTTGCCCAGTGTTGGGGACATAGATGTAACCAACTTGACCATCTGAAAGCTCATCAACTTTGGCTCGGTTTGATTCGATCCAATCGCGGTAACGCAAACGTCTTTCACTGCCCGTCGGCTTGACCACAATGTCTCTTGCATCATCATCCATGACGGGCTTATCGCTGACGGTCAAAACCATGGTACGGCCAGAAGTGCCAATAAACGATGACCAAGGATCCCGTGTTGTATCAAGCGGCACACCGTTGACGGCCAATATGAAATCGCCCTGAGAAAGATCGAGTCCTTGGGCATTGATTGGATTACGAGCATCGACGTCCCAAGAGCCGCCGCCATACACATGAGCAACGCGATAGGCCGGTGGCCATGACTCAGGGAGATCAGCGAAGAAGTCTCGCGGTTCTTCGTCGGTCGTCTCTTCGCTTTCTTCGTTGTCGGTCTCTTCTGCAGCTTCAGCAGTCGCTTGATCTGTTCGCGCTTGGGCCCATTCTTGTGGGTCGCGGGAAGCAACCTCCCAATCGACACCCAACATGCCAACGTTGCGTGATGGCTGACTTTCGCCATCGCCGCCCCAGTAGTAAGCATGGCCAACATTTAATTCGCCGATCATCTCTCCGATGATGTAGCTGACATCTTCACGCGTCATGGCCTGATCGACCATAGGTACGTATTGATCTCTTACGGCCTCCCAGTCAACGCCGTGCAAGTTCGGATCGTAGAAGTAGTCACGTTGAATTCGCCAAGCATCGTTTGTGACCTGCCGCCATTCATCACGTGGGTTGATGTTTGCCAACATTGGTTCCATGACAACACTATCGCCGCCACTGCCCGCACCAGCAGTGCGTATGCGAGCACCACTGCCGCTGGGCACCAAAATCTTCTTGCCATCAGCACTCAATGCAAAGGCTCGGCCGGTACCAGCAGAACTTTCGCTGGGATCCTCATCAGAAATGTCGATCACCTTGATGCCACCGTTGTCACCTTGACGTACGTACATCAGTTGGTTGCGGTCATTGACGCGTAGGTTTGAAAAGTTTCCAGGGCTGACTGGAAGTTTGAAACTACGCGCTTCAAAACCATCAAGATCAATCTCGACGGGATCGGTATCTTCTTCGTCTTCTGCGTCATCTTCTGCGTTGTCTGCTCCAGGGGCTCTACGGGTGCCGGTGACAGGCGCCGGATTTTCACCATTGACTGAACCCACGCCATCAAGCTGGCCATCTTTGACCGATCCCTCGACCATCACGATTGTGCCGCCATCCATGGTCACCTGCATCTGAAAGTCGCCGCTGGCTGGATCAAAGGTACCGGTTACTTGGGCGTTGAACATGTCACTGGTGAGGGTGCCCGAGAGTGTATTGTCACTGGCCAGCTGAATTTTTAGAACCATTGAAATTTCACCGACTTGTGGCATGCTCACTGAGAGATCCCAGGTGCCCGAAAACGCATCAGTTTGTTCGTCAACGGGTGTTTGCTCGTCGGTGTTCTCTTCATCTGCATCATCATCTGCAGCGGGCTCTTCTTCCTCTTCCTCTTCTTCTTCGTCTTCTTCCCATTCCTCTTCGTCACTTTCTTCAAGCCACGGGTGTTCGACATCATCACGAAGGGGCACGGCGACTAATACGCCAGAATCATCGTAGATCCACGAGAGGTCAATGTCAGAATAGCTCGGTGAGAATTGTCGCTGAGAAGTGAAGTAAAGATAATCACCAGCGCGATCGAAGGTGGGGGCACTGTCACTGAACATCGAGTCGGTGACGACATTTGTTTCACCTGATTCGGTGTCATAAAGGTGGATGCGTCCTTGTGGTGAGTTGTCATCACCTGCGGACCATGCAATCCATCTTGAGTCATTTGAAAATGAAGGCGAGGTAAAAAGGCCCCACTGGTTTTTGCCCATTTTCGTGCGCTCGCCACTTTCAAGATCAATCAAATAAGCCGTTCCGGTCTTGTCGCTATAGAGCAGTGATTCGGAGTTCGGTAGCCACCAGATATTGTTCTTGTAGGGGCCCATGTCTGTGGTGAGCCGGCGTGGTTCATCTGAGCCATCACTCTTGCGCACATAGACTTCATACTCGCCGGGTTCATCTGAAAAGTACGCAATCCATTTTCCATCAGGGCTCCAAGATGGGGTGCGTTCAGCAAACGCTGAAGTACGCGTCAAGTTGCGTGGACTGCCTTTCTTTGCAGGCATTGTCCATATATCGCCTCGCGCTTCTGCGACGGCGCGTTTCGCAGTCGGTGAGATCCCCATTTGCTGGATGAAATCTGAAGTGTCCACCATTTTTGGTCGCAGCGAAGCGGTGGCGCCTGGTACATCAATGTCAATTGGTTTTGTGGTCTTTGTTTGATCGTCGTACACCCAAATGGCGGGGCCGCGCTGAAAAACGATCTTTGCCTTGCCGGCATCGTCAGGACCAATCGCGGGCCACTTGACATCGTAATCATTGAAGCGTGTCAGCTGCGTATGCTGATCGTTGGATGTGTTGTACTTCCAGAGATTCAAGCGGTGCTCATCACCTGCATCTGAAAGATAAAATAATTCATCGTCATGCCACATGGGAATTGTGTCGGTGCCTTCCCAATCAGTCACGCGTTTCGATTCACCGGTTTCCATGTTGACCAACCAGATGTCACTGGCCATACCACCGCGATAACGTTTCCATGTTCGATTGTCGCGCTGGTTTGGTGTATAGGCGAGCCAAGTGCCACTTTTATTCATCACAGGATTAGCGCCGTAAGGCACTGGTAATTGTTTTGGTAAGCCGCCTTCGCTATTGACTTGGAAGGGGCTTTCGGTCATGGGAAGGGTGCCCATACTGCGAGCACTAAAGAGAAGGTCGCCATCATTGGTCCAGTCACTTAAGACTTCGCCGCTGGGGTGGTGGGTGATTCTTTGGGGGACGCCACCTCTGACAGGCACGGTGTAAATGTCACGGCCGCCATCGTAGTTGCCAACAAAGGCGACTTGGGAGCCATCTGGATTGAAGCGGGGCATGAGCTCAACACCAGCAGGCGAAGCAAGTGGCAAAGCTGTGCCGCCATCCAAAGGAACACGCCAGAGATCATTGCCATAAACAAAGACAATGTCTTGAGAAGAGATATCTGGATAGCGATACATCGAGGCGCCACCTTGGGCTTGGTCAGCGTCTTGGAAGGCCGGTGCAGTCAAAGTAAGGGTCAGTGCCAGCATTGGGCTCAGCATGATGGGGGCTCCGTTTGGGGCTTCTAGTTGGATTTGGCATCTTAGCTCAAATGACGATCTAGCTCTTCGTCAATGCAGGCTATGCTCTAGCTCTCTATAAAGGATGGATGGCCCGTGACAGACAAATGGCAAAATCGCCGATGAAGCGTGACCGAGCCCGTCGGCTGACACGTTCGATGAGTTTTTGGTTTAGGGAATCAGCACGCAAGCTGCCGTGGCGACAACGGAGAACGGCGTATCACGCGTTGGTCTCAGAGTTCATGCTGCAACAGACCCAGGTCAGCCGTGTCTTGGAATACTTCCCATCCTTTATCAGGCGTTTTCCAACCATGCGGTCATTGGCTGAGGCAGATGAGCAGGAGGTGCTCGCGGCCTGGCAAGGGCTGGGCTATTACCGTCGGGCTCGGAATCTCCATCGAGCGGCTCGCCAGATCATGGCAGAACATGGCGGGCGTCTTCCTCGGGAGATTGACCAACTCATAGATCTGCCAGGAATTGGCCGGTTTACAGCAGGTTCACTGGCTTCAATCTTGTTCGGTCAGGCCCAACCAATCGTGGATGGCAATGTGTTGCGAGTGCTCAGTCGACTCGAAGGCGAATCTCTGACTGATGAACAGGCCTGGCATTTGGCAGAGATCCTTGTCAATCAGGCTGATGATCCTGCTGTTTTCAATGAGGCGCTCATGGAAATGGGCGCGATTGTGTGCACGCCATCGGCGCCACGGTGCGGTGCGTGCAAATTAAAACGTCTTTGCCGCGCGCGTCGCCAGGGTATACAGGAAGAAGTGCCGGTGGCTCGGTCTCGAAAGAAGCCCAAGCAGGTGCATCACTATGTGGTCATTGTGAGATGGGGGAAGAAGCTTCTGTTTCAAAAGCGGCCACCAGAAGGGCTGTGGTCAAATATGTGGCAACTACCCACCATTGAGTCAGATCAAGTTCGCAAGCTCCAGGATCTGGCCTTTGCGGCGCCCGTATCGGGGCTTTGTCAGGTCGGTCGCTTTGATCATCAAACCACCCATCGCCGTATCCGATTCCATGTCTTGGAAGGCCAGATCACGCCATCCTCAGCGGGTGGTCGTAGTGGTACCTGGCGGAGGCCTGGTGATGTTGATGATTTGCCAATGAGTAATGCCCAGCGCAAGGCTCTTGCCATGGCAAGCAGTCAAGCCAGTTGAGCTATTTACACTGCTGCGGTGGTTGAGAGCTGCACTTCTGATTCGACCGGAACCTGGTCCGGGTAGTTAATGCGGCCGTGGTGAATCGCAGCGACACGATGTGTGATGGCCTTTTCAATCGTGGCAAGCTCTCTAAAACTCAGGCCACAATCATCAAACTGACCGTCGAGTAATCTTTTGCGGCTCAGTTCTGACACCAAGTGGGCAATGCGAGCAGGGTTGGGATCATGCAAAGCACGTGAGGCAGATTCGACCGCATCAGAGAGCATGAGTATGGCGGCTTCTTTGGTATGTGGTTTCGGGCCGGGGTAACGGAACTCAAACTCATCGATTGTTTGATCTTCATGCTCGGCTTGGGTCTTTGCCGCATGATAGAAGTACTCCACCAATGTCGTTCCATGGTGGCTGCCAATAAAGTGTTGCACGGTGCGCGGCAGATTGTATTCGCGGGCGAGTTCAACGCCGTCTTTCACGTGACCAATAATGACAAGTAGGCTCATGGCAGGGCTCAGCTTGTCGTGTTTGTTTTGGCCGCCGCCTTGGTTTTCGATGAAGTATTCAGGCTTATTGATTTTGCCAATGTCGTGATAGAGCGCACCAACATAAACCAAGAGGCTATCAGCGCCGATTGAATCAGCAGCGGCTTCGGCAATGTTGGCAACTTGTAATGAGTGGTGATAGGTGCCCGGCGCTTTTTGTTGCAACTGTCGGAGTAATGGTTGTTTTGGATCACGCAATTCAGCCAGTGTCATGCCTGTCGTAATATCGAATAGTCGTTCAATGCTTGGCAGGATGCCGAGTACCACAAAACCAACAGCGAAGGCTGCGAGTCCAGAGAAGACAGCTCGGGCAAGAATTTCATATATGAAGCCGTCGACGGTCGGTGTTAGCACCAGGCCTAAGAGGATGGCGCCAATAAAGAAGACAATGGCTGACATTGCGGTTGCGCGAATGAGTGTATTTCGCGTTCGAACATCACTCAGCATGCCAATGGCTGTGCCGCAGCCAGCAAGCAAGAGCACGAAGAAGCCAACGCCCATTTCGATCGCAATGGCTGTCATGGCCACTTGCAGTGCGCAGATTAAGAAGGCAAGGCGCTGGTCATAGGCAAGCAGCACAATGAGCGTTACAAAGAGAATTGGTGCGATGGCAGCAGGGAGCAGAAAGTTCGGAATCTCGGCCGTAATGAAGACGGTCACCGCAAGCATCGAAACCATTAGGACACAGAGCGTGGACATGCGCAGTGGGTTCTTCGGAATCTTGGGGTATACAGAGTAAAAGTAGGCGCCCATGAACACAGCAAAGATCACCATGAGGCCAATCACGCCCTGGCGCGGTATCCACTTTTGGAAGGCTGAGCTGGTTGCCCAGTACTGTTGGCTCTCTTGAACAAGTTCGTCGTACTGAAGTGGCGTGAGTTTTTCACCTCGACGGTAGATGACCTCGCCGGCACGGTGTTCGATTCGTGTTGGTTGAACGCTTGCTTCAGCTTGATCTGCATCGCTTTGCGTTGCCTCGGGATCGAAGATGATGGTCGGCTGGGCTTCGTCAGCGACGCGCGCAGAAACAAACGGCGCCACGTTGGGTGGGAAGCCGGCTTCACGCACCAGCTCGTTAACGCGACTGGCCATTGGTGAATCAGCGCCCTCGCTGAGGTCGATTGCTCGGCCAAGGCTGCGACGCCTGACGCCACTGGAAAGGAGTAGGGCTCGATTAATGGCTGGCGTGGTCGAGTAAATTTGAAATTGCTCGCCCGTCAGTAATGGGTGCTCAGTGAGTTCTTCTGAGATGAGCGCATTGACCATTCGCTGCCAGGTGCGCGTTGGGGCGCCATCTGTTGACATTTGTTGCAACGCGGCCAAGCCAGCATCGGTAAGCTTGAATTCTTGGATCAGTTGGTGGTCGATATCTGCAAGTGATGTCTTGCTTGCCACTGCAGTAGGCAAACCGTTCAGCGCTGCCTCAAGGCGATCGAGATAGGAGGTGTTTAGCTGATAGATTCGAGGTGAGCTTTTGCGTGCTTCAAGTTTTCTTTCTTGCGTCGCCTTGGCATCCTCAACGGTGTAGTCGAGGCGTTTGACATAGGTGTCCTGCATAATTTGTCCATGCAGGACCTTGACCTGATCGCGTGACCAGATCACCAGGGCGCTTGAGACGATTGCAAATGCCAGAAGCGTGACCACGGTGGTCAGCAAAGCTGGTTGCCGAATGGCATGCCAGAAGCGACTCGAACGGCGCGGCAGAAGCTGTCGTCGAAGTTCTTCGCGACGAGCCTGTGATCGTGTCGGGTTGGCTTTGGTTGATTTACCCATTTCAGGAAGCATCCCTGCTCCGTGGCTTCGCATTGGCCGTCCGGGGAACTAAGGCGGCCATCGATCACGATGACTGAGGTCTCGCCCGCCTTTGGCCTTCTCGTCGATAACCTTATCGGCAGATAAGCGTCGGGCAAGCGCCGAGAGTGGTATTATCCAAAGACAATGGATCTAGAACCCCTCTAGAGGGGTAAAAAACAGGGTATCGACATGATGGTACGTTGGCAGTCAGGCCTGAGTTTGATTTTAAGCGGTTCTTCAATCATGGGTGCCTTCGCACTTTTTGGGGGGGTTGCCGGATCTGGCTGCGCCAGCTCGCAGGGGGACGAGGTTGATCAATCCAAGCTGGTGTATGAGGCCGATTGGGCTCGTCCCATTCTGGGCGCCGATGGCACTGATCGATACCGAACCCGTCGGTATTTAAGTGAATCTGATGAGAAGAATGTCGAAGAGATTCTGCGCTCTATTGCGGCTGAATGGCATGTTACAGAATTGCCGGTGACATCACCTGGAAAACTCCGCTGGGTTGATATGGATGACGCAGTTCGACTTGCTTGTGATGACAGTGAAGTCGCAACAACATCGAAGTCCGTCACTGGTACGGGAATGCAATATGGTTTGTTGAATATTGTTGGGTTGCCTGGAAGCTTGGTCATTACGCGAACAGATGATGATCGTGCCTACACAGCGCAGTGTCAGATCGGATTGTTCCCAGGCTTAGTATCCAATCAAGCGAGCGCAGATCTGCTGATTAAGAATGTACGCAAGCAGATGGAATTGATCGCAGCCGAACGCCGTCGTTTTTTGACACATGAGCATGCTCAAGCCGAAACGTTCGAGGCGATTGAAAAAAAGGATCAGGAATCAAAGTCGTTAGGGGATGGCTCTGGTTAGCGTGCCGATGGATTTCTCAAGCAGATGTGCGATGCGGAACATGGTTGGTTCTGTGTAAGACTGGCACTGAATTTGAACGCCGATAGGAAGTTTGTTTCCGTCAATGTCAGTAAAGCCAGCAGGGACCGAGATGCCGCAGATGCCCGCGATATTGGTGTTTGCCGTATAAACATCGCAAAGGTACATGGAAATCGGATCACTCTTAGCGCCCTTTTTGAACGCCGGCGTTGGTGATGTGGGCCCAATCAATGCATCACACTTTTTGAAGGCCTCATCATACTCCTGCTTAATCAAACGTCTGACCTGTAATGCCCGTTTGTAGTAGGCGTCGTAATAGCCAGCGCTCAGTACATAGGTTCCAAGCATGATGCGCCGTTGCACTTCAGGCCCAAACCCCTCGGCGCGGCTGCGCGCGTAAAGTTCAAAAAGAGCTTCTCCTGGTTCAAGCTTTGCTCGATGCCCGAAGCGAATGCCATCGTATCGAGCGAGATTGCTTGAAGCCTCAGCGGGTGCCAGGACGTAGTAGGTTGAGATGCCATACGCAGTGAGTGGTAACTCAACTTCAATGATCTCACATCCGGCTTGCCGGTAGACATCGATCGCTGCTTCGATCGCAGCGGTCACGGTTGGATCATTGTCACTGGAAAAATATTGGCGGGGCACACCAATACGCCACGTTTGATCTGGTTCTTTCAGTGCGGCGCTATAGTCAGGCACCGCCACATTTGCAGAGGTGGAGTCATGTGCGTCAAGGCCAGCAATGATCTGAAGCATCGCAGCTGCGTCTTCAACGGTATGAGTAAACGGTCCAATCTGGTCAAGACTTGATCCGAATGCAATCAGGCCCCAGCGGCTGACCCGTCCATAACTTGGCTTGCAGCCAACCACGCCACACAGTGCAGCTGGTTGTCTGATTGATCCGCCAGTATCTGAGCCAATCGATGCGCAGCACAGACCTGCAGTCACAGCGGCGGCGCTACCACCCGATGAGCCGCCTGGTACACGGGATGTGTCCCAGGGGTTGGACGTGGCGCCCCAGGCGCAGTGTTCTGTCGACGAGCCCATGGCAAATTCGTCGCAATTTGTTTTACCGAGAATGATTGCACCAGCTGCTTCAAGTTTCTCAACCGCAGTTGCGCTGTAAGGGCTATTGAAGTTTTCAAGTATTCTTGAGCCGGCAGTGGTAGAACCAAAGTCGGTGACAATGTTGTCTTTGACTGCAATGGGTACACCAGCCAAGGGGCCAGGATCCTCGCCAGCGTCAAGGGCGGCATCAATCGCTTTGGCCTGTTCAGTTGCTCTTTCCGGATATGTTTCGTGATAAGCATTGATGGTGCCGTCGATCGCATCAATACGCTCAAGGAAATGATGGCAGGTCTCAAGTGCAGATGTTTTACGAGACCGTATTTGATTTGCGAGGGATATAAGGCTCTGTGTATGCATGGCGTTCTTGTCTGGGGCTTAGGCCCCGCCTCCATCGCCGAGGACCTTTGGAACTGCCAGGAGGGGGCCTTGTTTCTGTGGCGCGTTGGCAAGGAACTGCTCAGCAGTCAGTGAAGGCTGAACTTGATCTTCATCAAGCCGGTTGACTGAGGAAGCTTCAGCGCCTGGAGGTGGCGGGGGGTGGTTCATCGGTTCTACCCCAGTCACATCAAGTTCAGTCAGTTTTGCAACATGGTCAAGGACCCGTGTAAGCTGCTGTTGGTAGCTATCGAGCTGACTGGTATCTAAGTTCAGCCGGGCCAGTTTGGCGACATGGGCGACTGCCGCTTGATCGAGATGTTGGTCGTTGGACATGAATTGAAGGTACCAAAAAGCATGCTCGCCCACTGGTCCCTATAGTGGCTGCTCGGGGGCGGCCAATCCAAGGAATCCGCTGGAGAAAATCGAGGCATACTATTGCCAGGTGATGGATCCTGGCTCAGTCAAAAGAGAATGGTCAATCTTGGATCAAATGATACACTGATATATCATGAGTGAAACGAACCCACAGCACGAAGATCAGGCTCAGCATTCCAGGCAGGATGATGGTGTTGAGTCATCATTGCGGGGCAATGGCCAGCTGGTTTCGTTCATGACACGGATTACGGTGGCAGCAGCCATTTTAGTGATCGCTTTCCTAGTCACCTTTTGGTTGGTCACGACCAAGACTTATCCAGCCAAGAATGATGATGGCGATGCCGGGCGTCGCGTTCAAGTCATGGTCGCTCAGTCGTTGCCAGTGCAGAGGCAATTTAATGGCTACGGTGTTGCTGAAGCGATGGACAGTGCAGATGTGCCTGCCCGCGTTAGCGCGACTGTCGCAAGTATTCCTAAGACAACGCTTCCGGGTGCCGCGATTGCCGGCGACCAGTTACTTGTTCAGCTCGATGACACTGACTTTTTGAACCGGACTGAAGTGATTAGCCAAAACATTAAGAACCACCAAAGTCAGTTAGCAAGCCTTGATCTTGAGCAGCGTACGATCGCCAGTCGTGTTGAACTTCTTAAACAAGATGTTCAATTAGCCAGAGAAGAGCTCGAACGTGCCACCAATGCATTTGACCAGGGCGTGGCAGTGAAGGCAGAAGTTGATCGTCGAATGCAAACACTTCTTGCAAAGCAAGAGTTCTTGTTGCAGGCCGAGGAAGCGATGGTGCAGGTCGATCCGCGCCGAGACCGATTGCAATCAATCCTTGATGCCGAAAGTGCGCAGCTTCGTCTTGCAAATTTGGATGTCGCCCGATGCAAGATCAAAAGTCCGTTGGATGGCGTCATTCAGTCAGTTGATATCGAGATTGGTGAGAATGTTCAACTTGGTTCGCGGGTAGCGCGCGTTATTAATCTGAGACGCATTGAAGTGCCTTTGCGACTTCCGGCCAGTAGCCGAAGTAGTATTACTGTTGGTGATCCAGTGCGGTTGAACTCGGCCGGTGCGGGTCGCGGGGTTTGGCATGCTTCTGTTGCACGGATATCTCCAGAAGACGCTTTGGACTCTCGGACGCTGACGGTCTATGCGGAGTTAGAACAGGAGCCAGACGCAAAGGACTTGCTCGCACCAGGTAGTTTTTTGGCAGGCACTGTACAGGTGGCCCGTTCAGAAAATCGCTGGGTGGTGCCGCGTCGGGCTATTCAAGAAGGCCGAATTCAATATGTCAAAGATGATGTTGTGATGAGCCGTCCCGTCGAAGTCGACTATTCGATTAGCGAAGAGTTTCCTGTCTTTGGTCTTGGCGATGATCAGTGGGCAGTGCTCTTAGAACCGCTCCCGAAAGATATGTTCGTTGTTGTCAATTCGCAGCGAAGTTTGCTCGACGGTATGCCAGCCACGCCGTGGCAGGCGGGTAGTAATGATGCGGTGGCGACAAGTGCGACGCCTCTCAATGAAAATCAAGAAGTCGAGGATACGCCCCAGTGAGCCTTCCTCGCTTTGGTGTTCGGAACCCGGTTCCAGTTAATCTTCTGATGGCTGCTGCTCTTCTTGCGGGCACGTTCTATGCCTTCTCTTTACGCCGCGAGTTTTTTCCAGAGCTGGCTCCATTTGGTGCGCAGGTACTCATGGTTTATCCCGGCGCGGCACCAGAGGAAGTGGAAGAAACAATTGCCATTAAAGTTGAGGATGCAATCTATGACATTGATGAAGTAGACGAAGTGCACACCACGCTTTCTGAAGGAGGCGGTGGTGTCATGGTTTACTTTCAGGAGGGGATCACCGAAGACCAATACAACAAGGCAGTGGATGAGGTTGAGCGGAAAGTTGATTCGATACAAGATCTTCCCAGAGACCTTGAGCGAATGCAGGTTATGGAAACAGAAAACTCCATGCCTGTGACAATGGTCTCGATTGCAGGTGATGTTCCTGAGGCGACATTAAAGCGAGCGGCGGTCTCTGTTCGCGATGACCTTCGCAAAATACCCGGAATGGGTGACGTCTTTATCACGGGTACCCGTGATTATGAGATTGGGGTTTCAGTTTCTGAATTCGCGGTCGCTGAGTATGGAATAGGGCTGCCAGAAGTCGCGGATCGCATTACCGCGTGGATGGCTGATATGCCAGGTGGTTCCTTGGAAGAGGAGACCGGCAGTGTCACGATTCGCACCATGGGCGTGGATGAGAAAGCAGCGTCTATCGAAGAAATCGTGTTAAGAGCAACGCCAGATGGGCAATCACTCCGGGTTGGTGATATCGCCACTGTGGCGGAAGGGTTTGTCGATCAGGATTTTTACAATCGATACAACGGAACACCGAATGTGACCTTAATTGTCTTCCGCACAGGGGCGCAGGATATTATCGATATTGCGGAAAACGTTCGGGCGTATGTCACTGGCCGAATGGGCGAGCCATTTCAGTCAACTGGAATGCGAAAAGCAATCGGAAAGGACAGGCAAGACGCCTGGCAGCTTGGTGCGAACGCGCCGGCGTTACCGGCGGGTATCTCGCTCGAAATTTTTGCTGAGCTGGCACGCTTTCTTCAAGGGCGTGTCGACCTGTTGACAAAAAACGCCTTCTACGGCGCTATTCTCGTCTTTATCACATTATTGGTCTTCTTGAATTGGCGAGCCGCATTTTGGGTGGGCATTGGTCTTACGACGGCGCTGGCTGGAACAATGGTTTTGATGGGCATCTTTGAGATGACTTTGAATTTTCTGACCATGTTTGGGCTGATCGTCGTGCTCGGTTTGTTAGTTGATGATGCCATTGTTGTCGCAGAAAATATTCAAGCTAAACATGATCGCGGGGAGCCAGCATTAGGTGCTGCGGTTAAGGGTGGTAATCAAGTGATGTGGCCAGTTGTCGCCACGGTGCTTACCAGCATCGTTGCATTTATGCCGCTGACATTTATCAAGGGCAACATAGGAGACATGCTCGGCGCACTGCCGATCGTGGTTTCTTTTGCGCTGGCGATGAGTTTGATTGAATCTCTATTGATATTGCCAAGTCATATGGGACATAGCCTTCTGGCCCATGATCGCCGAATGTCGAAGCGTAAGGCGAGCTTCATGAATCGTTTCGAGACATGGCGAGACAAGGCTATCAATGGACGCATTATTCCTGCTTATGGTCGGGCATTAGATGCCGTGATACGCCGTCGTTACATCAGTATTTGTGTTGGTGTTGGTGTGTTGGTGATCTCGTTTGGAATGGTTGGGGGAGATCGCGTTGGCTACACATTCCTTACCACGAGTGACAGTGAGATGGTCGAGATTGCGTTGCGTATGCCTATTGGTACCAACATTGAGATGACCGATGAAATTGCAAATCATGTGGAGGAAGCAGCCAGTAACCAATCTGAAGTAACCAGTATTAGCGCCACGGTGGGCAACTACACCTCAGCAGATGGTACGGAGTCAAGTAGTAGTGGACAGCATCTTGCCCAGTTGTTCATTGAGCTGGCGCCAACCGAGTCTCGCAATCGAACCAGCAATGAAGTCATTGACTCAATTCGAGACCATATGCAACCTTACTCAGATCAAATTGATAGATTGCAGTTTACGGAGATGAGTGGTGGGCCTGGCGGTTCGGATATTTCGATTCAGGCAACTGGGAATGACCCAGAGAGGCTTCGAGCGTTGGTGATCAAGATCGAATCAATGCTTTCAAGCTTTGAGGGGATCTATGAAATTTCAAACGACAATACGTTAGGGCAGCGAGAGTTGCAGATTCAACTTCGTGGAAGTGCCGCGCCGCTCGGATTGAGCGTAAGCGATGTTGCGCGACAAGTGCGAGCGAGCGTGTTTGGCCTTGAAGCGCACACCTATGCAGCGGAGGGAGAAGAAATTGATGTGCGGGTTCGCCATGCTGAGGCAGCGCGCGAGAGTCAAGCAGTGATTGAGAATATGTGGGTGATGACGCCAGGGGGCGTCTCCGTGCCATTGATTGAAGTCGCTCAGCTCAAGGAGGCAACTGGGTATTCGACCATTCGTCGTGTTGACCGAGAGCGAGCGGTTCGTGTCACCGCTTCAACCGCATCATGGTTAAGTCCAGAAAAAGTCACGAGCTATTTACGCACGCCAGGGCCCGATGGTCTTTCTCCATTAGCGTCTTTGCAAGCAGCCTATCCCGACTTCAAAATCTCAACGGTTGGTCGTCAGCAACAAGAAACGGAGGCATTCGCTTCACTCCCGATCGGTTTCTTGGCGGCAGGTGCCATGATCTACATTATTTTGGCATGTTTATTTGGTAGCTATGTTCAACCGTTTGTCGTGATGTTAGCCATACCTTTCGCCTTAATCGGTGTGATTTGGGGTCACTTCTTCCTTGGATATGACATTACTTTCTTAAGTATTATTGGGTTCTTTGCTTTGTCTGGCATTGTGGTGAATGATTCTCTTATTCTGATCGTCTTCTATAACCAGATGAAAGAGAAGGGGCATTCTGTTCGCGCCGCTCTATTAGAAGCGGGCATGCGCCGTTTGCGACCAATCTTTCTAACGACTCTGACAACTGTTCTAGGACTGACGCCACTGATGTTAGAGCAGTCGTTTCAGGCAAGATTCCTGATTCCAATGGCGATCGCAATTTCATTTGGTCTCATGTCAGCCACTTTCTTAATTCTGTTCTTATTGCCAGCCATGTTGATGATTGGCGATGACATTCGTCGTGGAATCTATTACCTCTGGCATGGCCGAAGGCGTTCAGGGCCTCCAGCAGGCGGACAGAAGCCACAAATGGCGCAGAATTCGCTGAGCTAAGATATAATCTGAGTTGAACTTACGTAGATGGAATGTTTCGCTTCCGGGACCTGGCCGAGTCGGCCCGTCCTTCGTAGTAGCGATGTTATGGAAGTAATCAAAGGAATCCCGGTCGCTCCCGGTGTCGCCATCGGAAATGCGTTGATCCTCGAAGACATTCGTCATCGGGTCGCGCATCATGTGGTGAGTAGCAATGACGTGGTTCAAGAGCTTGCAAGCCTTGAAGAGGCTCATGCTCAGGCTCAAGCTGGGCTGCAGCGAGACCGCGATCAGGCCGCGGCAACCCTCGGCGAAGAGCCTGCAAAGATCTTTGAGTTTCACCTGGGTTTACTCGCAGATGCATCGCTCATTGATCCCATTCGCTTGCGCATTAGTGATGAGCAACTCACGGCAGCGAGTGCTGTGGCTGCGGCCTTTACCGAATTGGCAGATAAATTCCGCGCCATGGGTAGTGATGTGTTTCGGCAGAAGGCGAATGATATTGTCGATTTAGAGCGTCGACTCTTAGGCCATCTGGTTGGCCGTACGCTCGATCGTCTTTCTAAAATTGAATCTCCGGTCTTGCTCGTGAGTCACGACATGACACCCACGCAGGTTGCCATGCTGGATACCACAAAGGTGCTGGGCATCGGTACCGATCTTGGTGGTCGAACAAGCCATGCATCGATCGTTGCTGCAGCAATGGGTGTTCCCGTGGTTGTTGGTACACAGTCAATTACTGAACATGTTGACGAAGGTGACTTGACTATTATTGATGGCAAAACAGGTGTTGTCATCATTCGTCCCGATGCAGAGACGCTTGAAAAATATACGCAACGGGCAGCTCGTCAAGCTTCGATAAGAGCTGAAGTGCGTGGCCTTGCAGAACTCGAAGCGGTCACACGTTGTGGCGAGCGAATTACGTTGCTTGGTAATGTTGAGTTTCCTCATGAAATTGCCCGTGTGCTTGAAGAGGGTGGTGAGGGCGTCGGTCTCTTTCGTACGGAATTTCAGTATCTAGCAAGTAAAACAGAGCCAACTGAAGAAGAGCTGTATGAGACGTACCGAATTTCAGCAGAGACCCTCAATGGTCGCACGCTCACACTTCGTACACTGGATCTTGGTGCTGACAAACACACACAACACCAAGCCGAGGAGCCAGAACGAAATCCATTCTTAGGCTTGCGTTCAATTCGTTACTGTCTTCAAAACTTGCCGATGTTTCGCACTCAACTTCGCGCCATTTTGAGAGCCTCAGCGCATGGCAACGTTAAGGTGATGTTTCCTTTAGTGACGACCATGCTTGAGCTACGCCAAGCTCGGATGATCCTTGAGGATGTCATGGAGGAACTTGCAGAAGACAGCATTGATTTCGATAGAGAGATCCCTGTTGGCATGATGATTGAGGTGCCTTCGGCAGCCCTCATGGCAGCAAGTTTTGCCCGAGAAGTGTCGTTCTTTTCAATTGGCACCAACGACCTTGTCCAGTACACATTGGCGGTTGATCGTGGAAATGAGCGGGTGGCGAACCTCTACGCGGCAACAAATCCAGCAGTACTTAAGTTGGTTAAGGCTGTTTTGAGAGCAGGAAAGCGGTTTGAGGTCGAAACGAGCCTTTGTGGTGAGATTGCCGGCGATGTGACCTATACAATGCTATTGATCGGTTTGGGATTACGAACGCTCTCGCTCGTTCCCACTCAGATTCCTGACGTCAAGCGTGTGATTCGCTCGGTTGACGTCGCACAGTGCGAACGGCTGGCCCGCCGGGTTGGTTCGTTTGATTCCGAGCGGAGAATCATGAGATGTCTTCGCGAAGAGCTACGAGAAGTACTTCCTGATCTTGACGGTGGATGGTCCACCGGCGGATAGAGTCAGGAGATAAATAGATATGGGCCGCCATTGAACGCCCCAGTGATCGCAGCAAACTATGCTTTTTAGTTGGCGCGATTGCACCTCTGGGTGCCAAGGCGAAGATGACGGCCACCGGTAAGTGCGGTGATGCAGCGTGACACGGATGGTCCGCTTCTTTCGAATAGACCCATTGGCGACATGCCAGTGTGCGAGGTTTGAGTCTTTCGGTTGCAAATGCAATCAATTGATAAGCCCCACGCACCTGAAGCGGTGGCAACGATGTGGACGTTCGCGAAGGATCTTAGGCTGGTTTCTCAATGAAACGAAGCCTGAGGCGAGGCGGCAAGGTTGCACGGTAATCGCACATGCCGGGTGTTGGAACTTGGAGAACCACACCCTTGATTGATAAAAATAGTAGTAGTAAAAATAGCGATGTTGCGACTAAGAAGTCCGCGGCTGAAGTGATGGTTGTTAATGACTCGCCGGGGGTGGAATGTCGCATTGCCATCCTTGATGAGGGGCATCTGGACGAGCTGTATACCGAACACGTCGTGAGTGCGACCAAGGTCGGCAACATCTACAAAGGGCGCGTCACAAATGTTGAGGCAGCAATTCAAGCTGCTTTCATTGATTATGGGCAGGGGCAAAGTGGCTTTCTGCACATTTCTGACTTACATCCCAGGTATTTCCCTGGGAAAGAGCGGACTGAGCATGTTGGTCGCAAAATTGCCCGACGTGAACGTCCACCCATTCAGCAAGCCCTCAAACGAGGCGATGAGATTCTTGTGCAGGTGCTGAAAGAAGGCATTGGTACGAAGGGGCCAACGCTGACAAGCTACCTGTCAATTCCTGGCAGATTACTTGTGATGATGCCAGACATGGATCGTGTTGGTGTGTCGCGCCGTGTCGAGGATGAGGAGGAGCGACGTGAGATGCGCAAGATCCTCGATGACCTGGATCTGCCTGAAGACTTTGGTTTCATTCTTCGAACTGCAGGAGTGGGGCAGAGTAAGACCGAACTCAAGCGAGACGTGGCTTACCTCACTCGGCTCTGGAAGGTCATGGAAAAACGAATTAAGGCAGTCGGCGCGCCGAGCGAGTTGTATATTGAGTCAGATCTCTTACTTCGCACCATTCGTGATGTATTGCGCCCGTCAATTTCCGCAATTGTGGTTGATTCAGAGTCCGCTTACGATCGCGTCAGTACCTTCCTTCGTGTGGTGGCGCCTCGTAGTGCTGCCAAGGTTGTTCACTACAAAAGAAACACCCCCATCTTTCACGCCTTTGACATTGAACGTCAGATTGAGCTGATTCATAGTCGAGAGGTGCCGCTCAAATCTGGCGGTCAGTTGGTGATTGATCAGACTGAGGCACTTGTTGCGATTGATGTCAATTCAGGACGGAGTCGCTCAGCGCGTGATAGCGAAACAAATGCGCTCAACACCAACTTAGAGGCGGTAGCAGAGATTTGTCGGCAACTGAGACTGCGCGATCTTGGTGGCATTATTATCAACGATTTAATTGATATGCGCATCATGCGTAATCGACGTCGTGTTGAAGATAGCATGCGTGATAACCTCAAGCGTGACAGAGCAAAGACGTTGCCGCTGAAGATTAGTGAGCTTGGCATTCTTGAAATGACCAGGCAACGGATGCGTCCGAGCTTGAAGATGAGCCACTATATGGCTTGTCCGAATTGTGAAGGCCATGGGGAAATTCGCAGCCCGGACTACGTTGGCGCTGATGCAACTCGACAGATCGGTTATTTGCTTCAATATGATCGCGTTGCACGAGTCGAAGCCGTTTGCTCTCCAAGAGTCGCATCGGTTTTGCTTTCGAGTAAACGTCGCGATTTAGACCGGCTGGAGGATGAGTCGAATAAGAAAATCATCGTGCGGGTCAGTGAGGCAATTGCCACCGACAAGGTGGTCTTCTATGCCTACGATGTGCGTAACGCAGATATCGATATCAGGAATTTGCCAATCCCAGAGCCTCCAACGGTGGACGAGTTGGACAAAGAGGCAAAGGGCAGTCCGGCCACTGAGACCAAGAAAAAACGTTCGCGTTCCCGTTCACGTGGGCGGCGTACACCGCAGCCTGCTGATGCAGCAGCAATTGCATTAATGGACCCACTGCCTGATGACAATCCAGAAACTTCAACTGAGGATCCACCGAAGCGGAGTCGCCGCCGCCGGTCCCGTAAAAAGGTAGGGAGTCGAACCGCTGCAACTGATATGAAAGCCAGCGTTGATTCAGAGGCGCCGTCAGAAACGCCTCCAGAAAAATCGTCGGATGCGAACAAAGGCAGTGAGACACCCAGTAAGAAGGCAGGGCGCCGTCGTGGGCGTGGGCGTAGTAAAGAGAATGAGGGGAGCTCGCTGCGTATTCATCAACTGGCATCAGAGCTTGGTATTACATCTCGCACCATTCTTGAGCGATGTAGAACTGAGGGTGGTATTGCTGTCAAAAACCACATGTCAGCGGTGACAGCTGAACAGGTTGCACAGATCAAAGAGTGGTTCTCAAAGGCAGAGCAGGGCGATCAAGAAACACCTGAGCCAGCCAAACGCCGCCGTCGTGGCAAGCGCGGGGGGCGAAGAAGGCGGCGTGGTGGGCAGAAAGCGGAGTCCCAAGAGGGTGCAGAGAACGCCTCAAACAACGGCGACCAAAAAGAGGCAGAGGCGAGGAATCAGAAGCCGGCTGCAGAGCCCGCTTCGGTAGAAGTTTCGAAGGCCACAGAAGAGCCAAGTGCAGACAAAAAACGACGTACACTCTACCGCAGTCATCGCAGGGTGACAGCATCTGAGGCAGCGGCACTACAGGATGAGGAGTAGGCGGTGAAGGGGCTTGTAAAAAGAAGACTGATTGTGCTTGGCTCAACTGGTTCAATTGGTACCAACACACTTGATGTTGTGTCACATCTGCGCCGCGAGGGTCTTTTTGAATTCGATGTGGTGGGGCTGGCCGCAGGTCGCAATGGCGCTCTCGTTGCCGAGCAGGCCAGCGCCTTCTCAGTCAGCCATGTGGCATTGGCAGATAGCCAGCAGGCGGCAGCACTTCCAAAATCATGCAAAGTCTATACAGGTCCCGATGCACCACAAGCGTTGATTGAAGCGGTGGCCGAACCGGGAGATCTCGTCGTTGGTGCCATTGTGGGATCAGCAGGCCTTCCAGCAACCATGGCCGCTATTAATCGTGGATGCGATGTGGCCCTTGCAAACAAAGAGACCCTGGTCGCAGCAGGCTCTTTAGTGATGCCTCTTGTTCGAGAAAAGCAGGTGCAACTGCTTCCTATTGATTCTGAACATAGTGCTCTTTTTCAGTGTGTCCAAGCAGGACGCTCTTTGGACGAGGTGAAGCGACTTATCATTACAGCTTCGGGTGGTCCTTTTCGTCAGGCGACGCGTGAGCAAACAGATTCAGCAACGGTTGAGCAGGCACTTGATCATCCAACCTGGAAAATGGGTCGGAAGGTCACCATCGATTCAGCAACGCTTATGAATAAGGCCCTCGAGATCATTGAGGCGCACTGGCTATTTGATATGCCCGCAGACAAGATTGAGGCCGTGATCCATCCCCAGTCAATGATTCACAGCTTTGTTGAGTTCATCGACAATTCTGTCATTGCTCAATTGGGGCCACCTGATATGCGCACGCCAATTCAATACACATTGACTTATCCGAATCGTCTTTTGGGTAATTCTCGGGCGATGGACTGGGCAACAATTGGCCAAATGGATTTTGAGCAGATCGACCGAGAACGCTTTGGATCGATCAATCTTGCCTACGATGTCATTCGTCAAGGTGGTTCATCTGGTGCAGTTTTCAACGCGGCCAATGAGGTTGCCGTTGAAGCATTTCTGAGTGGGCGAATTCGTTTCGGCCAGATCACACAGCTTGTGGCAGATGCGATGCAGCAGCTTCCAGTCAAGCCTATTGAGGATCTAGCCGATTGTCTCAAAGCGGATCAAGAAGCTCGAGATGTGGTTAATCAACATTTGGAGGTTGCTGCAGCCACTCACTAGATGAGAGGTTGTGTTGACTTTTGGTAGGAGAGGTTTGAAAAAGTGGAATACCTGACCAGTGGCTTTAACATCGTGCTTCTGATTGCAGGTTTTGGCCTGTTAATTTTAGTGCATGAACTCGGTCATTTTCTAGCAGCAAAGTGGGCAGGTATTCGCACCGAGGGCTTCGCGGTTGGTATGGGGCCAATCATGATTGCCTGGCGCAAGGGCATTGGTTTTAAGGCGAGTTCTACAGCGCCAGATATCTTAGAACGCACCAAGAAAGCGCCCGCAGCACTGACTGATGATGAGCTGGCTCATTATGGACTTGGAGAGACGGAATATTCGTTGCGATGGTTGCCCATCGGTGGTTTTGTCAAGATGCTTGGCCAGGATGACACGGATCCGTCTTACCGATCAGATGATCCACGCAGTTACAATCGTTGTCCGGTCTGGAAACGCCTGGTTGTGGTTTCCGCCGGTGTGGTGATGAATCTAATCTTGGCTGGAATACTCTTCCTCATTGCATTTATGATTGGCGTGCGTTTCGAAGCGCCCGTGATTGGAACGGTCGCTCAGGGTTTTCCTGCCGCCACTGCGGTTGCAGAGAACGCAGAAGCGCAGAACATCACTGCAATTGGTCTTCAGCCTGGTGATCGTGTCACTGCAATTGATGGCAGTGATGTGGTGACGTTTGCTGACGTACAGATTGCTGCAGCCATGAGCAAGCCTGGTACGCCATTGCGAATCACTGTAGAAAGAGAAGAGGCATCAGCGCCTTTGAGATTCGTGTTGACGCCAAAGAAAGATGAGGCGGGTAGTGGGCTCCTGACGATTGGTGTTGCACCCGCAGCATCGACACAGTTGTTTCAAGATGATGATGAGGGGCTCGTCACACGCGTCCTAGCAAGCAATGGTCTTGGTGAGCAGGGGCTTAAACCTGGCATGCTCATGACACAAGCTGCTGGGCGTCCGATCGAGACTTTTCAGCAATACCAAAAGTTGGTGGCGCAAAGCGATGGTGCAGCAATTGCAACGGTCTGGGTAGATCCTCGCAATACGAACACATCAATTGATGTGGATACGTCGCCAGTGCTTGGGCAGCAGCTTTTATATGAAGGTGATTCTGGCGAGAACACCATGCCAGAGATGGGCATGCTTGGACTGACGCCACTTGTAGAGCTGGTTGGTGTTCCAAGTACCTCACATAACAGTGATGTACTTGAAGTAGGTGACGTCATTCTGCATGCGGGCACTGGAAGTGCCCCTAGGATGGGACAGTTTTTGAAATTGGTGAAATCCAACGCCGGGCAGTCCCTGCCAATGACGATTTTGCGAGACGGCAAGCAGATTGCAGTGATCGGTGTCGTCAATCAAAATGGAATGCTGAATGTCAATCCCGGCTATGCCACGGACCTGCCTTTGATCGCGAATCCGATGAAGCAACTTCGATCCGGTCCTCAGGAAGATGCTGTTATTGTTGATTCACCATTTGTCAAACTGGATCTCTTTGGTGGTACAGAAATTGAGGAGATCGAGTCCACGCCGGTGAGTAATTGGAACGACATTTTGGTTGCGGTCAGGCTTGCGACCAAAAAGGCAAGTGGGTTGGGGCAGGGTGCTGAGTTAACGATCAAGACAAAAAACCCTATTGATGCACAAGCTCATACCGACAAAGTTGCTTTATCAGCAGGTCAAGTCGAAGCGTTACATCAGCTGACCTGGCGCAGTGAATTACCGACGGGTCTCTTTGAGCCCGTATTTGTAGTTCGATCTGCATCCGGAAATCCAATCACGGCAATCGGTATGGGTGTCGAAGAAACACACAAGCTTATTTTGTTGACGTATCTGACGATTGACCGTTTGTTCCGCCGTAGTATCGGAATTGATCAGCTTCATGGCCCAGTTGGCATCGTGCACCTAGGCACGAAGGTTGCCGACCGTGGTTATACATTTCTGATCTTTTTCTTGGCAATGATTAGCGTCAACTTGGCAGTCATTAATTTTCTGCCATTGCCAATTCTTGATGGTGGGCTCTTTCTCTTTCTGATCTATGAAAAGTTCAAAGGCCGGCCGCCATCAGTTGGGTTCCAGAATATCGCAACACTTGTTGGTCTTGCGTTGATACTGACGGTATTCGTGGTCACCTTCTACAACGATATGGCAAGATTGCTGGGCACCTGACCGATTGGCCGCAAATCGGTGCCTGAAATCGGAGCGGTTTGGTGGCCTTCGGCTGATGAAAGCAAGTACTCAAGACGCGGGTTTTTGGCCTCGGGTGCGTTTTCAATGCCTGGGCTGCCTGAGGTCCGAGAAGTGGGTGCATAGGTCCACCAAATGGATCAAAAGACGCATTTGGGACGCAAAGCTCATATCTCGCTGAGCATCGTTTGTCTTGGCATCGCAGCCATCCGACAGTTTGACAAGGGACTCTCTATGGATTCCAGCAAGTCGCTGGTCAGTGAGTCTGGTTGTGATCTGATTCGTTGGAGGCGGTGATTGGGTATGTCAAGCTCAATGATACAAACTTGTTGGCGACTGCTTGTCATTGAACCTGATGAGCAAATGGCCGCACGTTTAGGTGACGCCATTGAGCAACTGCATTTGCCGGATTGCAAGCAGATTGAACCAGGCGATATCCATGCCGCTCAATTCAATAAAGTCCCGCAGAAAATGAAGCCCGAATACAAAGTGATCTCTTCGTTAGAGCAGCTTCATAATATTGAACTAGAACATTATGACGTCGTACTTTGTGCATCATGTTTGCCTGATGCTCATTGTCTTGATGCACTTGCATTTATCAAGGGCATGGCCCCGGATCTGCCCGTCATTATTACTGGAAATGATCAGCAAAGCTCGCTTGCGATTGAATCAATTCGTGCAGGCGCGGTTGACTACCTTGTTCTAAACAAGGTGACGCTATCGATGTTGGCATTGAACATTGCAAAGTGTTTTGCCCATCGTGCCGTGCGTGTCGAAAACCGTAAGCTGCATGAAAACCTGAGTCGCTCATTATCTGAATTAGCAGTTGCGAATCGTCAGTTTCAGAAGGTTATTGAGCGCTTAGAACGGATGAGTCGAACAGATGAGCTCACTGGACTCGCGAATCGTCGTTGGCTGAATCTGATGTTGGATGATCGTTGGGCAGAGGCCGCTCGTAATGATGTTCCCTTGGC
This sequence comes from Phycisphaerales bacterium, assembly GCA_029268515.1. Taxonomy (NCBI): domain Bacteria; kingdom Pseudomonadati; phylum Planctomycetota; class Phycisphaerae; order Phycisphaerales; species Phycisphaerales bacterium. Next base: position 27,995 of record JAQWNP010000014.1, read on the forward strand.
ATGCTTGATGATTGATCTCGATCAGTTCAAGAGGCTCAATGATGACCGTGGTCACCATGTGGGCGATGCGATGCTTCGCACGGCGGGGCAGGTGATCAGTGCCAACTGTCGCCATGTCGATATTGCGGCTCGCTATGGAGGCGATGAATTTTGCATATTGATGCCTCATACTGATCCCGAGGAAGCCATGATTGTCGGTGATCGCATATTGATGGCATTCCAGCAGATGGTCGAGCAGTTGGACGAGAAGGACTGTGTGGTTGGAATGTCAATGGGTCTGTCACATTCTGCACTCTCTCTGCCGGTATCTGGGATCGAGTTGGTTCGGCATGCTGACGAGGCAATGTATGTGGCCAAGTCCAATGGAAAGTTCGGTGGCGCCAAGCGCGTCATGGTCCGCTATCGGCATCTTGAGAGTGAAATGTGTGTCTTGCCGTACACAGGCAGTGCTATTGTCACCAAAACAAATGAGCCATTAGTCGAAAAAGATAACGAGCTCCGTAAGGCGGGGTGAGCGAGCTTTAGTTGAATTTCTTAGAACGGCTGAGTGCTCTTTCGATGTCTCGTTGGGCTTCACGTTTATCAATTTTGTGTCGCTTGTCACCACGACGAATGCCCTCACCAAGCCCAATCAGCAGTTTGGCTCGCCCTCTGACAAAGTAGAGTTTAAGTGGCACCAGGGTGAAACCTTTTTGCTGTGTTTTTGCGAAGAGCTTTTTTATCTCGCGGCGATGAGCGAGAAGTGAGCGAGCTCGTGTTGGTTCATGTTGGCGATGAGGTCCAGCCGGGGGATACTCGGCGATGTGGACGCCGTGTAGTTTCAGTACGCAAGGATTCTCAGAGGCTCGCACATAGCCTTCGGCCAGACTGATCTGGCCATCCCGGATTGACTTGATTTCAGTGCCCGTGAGTCTGATTCCACACTCCAAAGTCTCGTGAATAGAATATTCGTGCCGAGCTTTGCGGTTAAGGACTTCACGTTCATTGGATTTGGTTGTGCGAGGTGGCATCTTTGCTTGTCAGAGTCGAGGGAACGTTGCCCTGGGCCACATACGGAGGGGTATCTGGCCAGACTTCTTATGTTGCGTATCAATGCCCAGGAGAGGACTCGAACCTCCACGGGATGTAAATCCCACCAGCACCTCAAGCTGGCGCGTCTGCCAATTCCGCCACCTGGGCTTCATGCATGGAGGGGCCATGAAGAGCACACTCCATCAAGGCGGGGAGTATAACGTGCCTGAGCAGGCAAGTGGGGCAGGTGGGTCTTTAGACGCCACGGGTCTGTGGATCCCAGATCAGCTTGTGTAGTTGGGTCTGAAGCCGCACCGGCAACCCATCTTCAAGTATCCAGGAAACGAGCAAATCCAGTGGCAACCCCTGGCAGCCGGCAATGTGTTCATTGGCGGCCTGTTCGTAGACAGGTGACATCAAAATGCATCCGCATTTGTTGGCTAAATCGTGTTCTTGAATCATGTCTCGAGACCACAGGTAGTCGCTGTGGTCTGTAATGACAAATTTGACTTCATCTTGTTTTGTGAGGTACTGAAAGTTATCCAACAGATTCCGTTGAGCTTCACCACTCCCTGGCGTTTTGAGATCGAGGATTCGGATGACGCGTGGGTCACACTTGGAGATATCACAGGCTCCAGAGGTTTCAATCAGGACCGTCTTTCCAGCATTGGCCAGGCGCTCCATCAGCGTATGTACGCCCGGTTGTAGCAGCGGCTCGCCGCCAGTGATCTCGACCAAATTGCAGGGGTATGCCAGTGTCTCTGAAACGATTTCGTCAACAAGTCGATGCTCACCCTCTGTGAAGCTGTATGCAGTATCGCAATAGGTGCATCGCAGGTGGCAACCGGTGAGTCGAATAAAGACACAAGGGAGGCCCATGTGGCTGGATTCACCTTGGATCGAAAAAAACGTCTCGCAGATTCGAAGTTTATCGCGGCTCATGTGTAGTAGATCGTAGCAGGCTACTGGACTTACTTGTCGCCTGAGAATCTTCAACATGTCCTGATGGCCAATGTTTGGGCCACGATCAGGCCGAAGGCATGCACTGTTCTTCTCAAGTCCGGTATGATGTCCGCCTTATGTTTGTGAAACTGACTATCTCGTTTGGATTTGAAGCGGCCCATTTTCTGCCTAATTTTCCTGAGGGGCATAAATGTCGCCGTATGCATGGTCACTCCTTTAAAGTCGAGGTGACGGTTGCTGGAGATATTCCTGAGGGGCAGGGGCACCTTTTGGATTTTGGTGAGGTCAAGCAGGCTATTGCGCCTATTGAGGAAAGACTCGATCATCACTTACTCAATGAGATTGAAGGCTTAGAAGATCCAACCAGTGAGCAACTCGCAGGTTGGATCTGGGATCGCTTGGCTCCGAATTTACCCTTATTGAACGAAGTGGTCGTACGCGAGACTTGTCGCTCGATGTGCACCTATCTTGGGCCACAGATGTGAGTATTCAATTGAATCTCTTTCTTGAGCAGTGTGTGACAGCCGAAGCTCAAAGTGGTTTGAGTGACACGATTACGCCACTGAAAAATACCACTTGTACTTGGGCAGTCCGTGCGAAACAGCCATTGCTGTCGCCGAATTGGACTTGGCCCCAGCATGAGGGGCTGGTGCTTGCTCGGTCAGGAAGTCTTGCAAGTGACAATGAAATGGCCCCTTGGCAAGTATGGTCAAACGCTGGTCATGAGGCTTTTGGCCAATCACTCCAAAACGCCTTGGATCAAAAACACACCAATCAAAAGCTATGCCTGTTGCCGAACACTTCAGATGTCATCAGTGACTTGCCCGGCGCACTCGGGATTGCGATGAGTGGGCGTGAAGACCTTTCAGTTGCTCTGGCGCCAAGTCAGATGCTGACTGTCACCATGCTGGCATCTATCAATGACCATCTTCTTCGAATGTTCGAAGTGTTGGGGCAGCGATGTGGGCTCGTTTACCTGACGGACTGCCGCCAGGTTGATGAGGTGCTCGTGCCATGTCCTCTGGGGCAAGGGGTGCTGTGTAAAGATCTCGTCAGAGACCTTTTGCGGGACTGGATTTCTCCAAAATGTCCTGTTGTAATCCCGTCTGAGGATGTCTCAAATCAGTTGGCTTGGCTGGGGCAGGAAATCTGATGCTTGGTCGCTTGCATCTCACCCCATGATCGGCTGCAATACATGTCAAAGGTCTTTGAAAGGCATCGGCAATGATAGATGAGCAATCGGTTTCTGGAGAAAGTGCGGGGCATGATCACCCTGTACTGATGGCCGTAAAAGAGGCCTTTCCAGATGTAAGGCTACAAGCCACCATCTTCCGTAACCAAACAACACTCCTGCTTTCTAGAGAAGCACTGCATCCAGTCATGCGGTTTTTGCGTGATGACTCACGCTGTGCTCTGAACTTCCTGAGTGATGTGACCGCAGTTGATTACCTGGGATATCCAGCGAAGCAGCCGGGCCGATTTGCAGTGGTCTATCTATTGGCAAGTGTCAGCTTAAAGACTCGGCTCACAGTCAAGACTTATCTTGACCCTTCAATTGATACCTTGGGAAATGAAGACGATCCTGAGTTGATCGTCGACACCGTCACTGATATCTGGCCTGGCGCCGAGTGGCGTGAGCGAGAAGTCTATGACATGTTTGGGATCCGCTTCCGTGGGCACCCAGATATGAGACGTATTTTGCTCTGGAAAGATTTTCCAGCATTCCCATTACGCAAGGACTATCCATTGCGAGGACGCGGTGAGCGTGAGCGATACCGCATTCTGGAGCGTGAAACAAGCTAGCTTGTGGTTGAACTGACCCGGCCTACTGGCCGCCAGAGCCTTGGTAGACAGTGATTCGTTCGTTGCTGGGGTCCATGTTCCAGATCAGCTTTTGATATTTAATCGGCACTGGATTGCCTGCAGTCACAATTGACACGCGCCGCCCAGGTAGTGCCGAAACAACTGCCATATTGGTGCGCATGTTGTAGTCGAACGCATGGCAGTCAACTTCACGATTGGGTGTGACAATAAATACGCTGCCGCTTGCGGCCAGCCGCTGGGCCTCCATGTCGCCGCCAAGATTGAGTAAGTCGCCGTCAGCCTTATCTGGCGTACGCGCGTTGCTTCGCTCGACCTCAAGCTCGACCAGATCAGCAGTCATGGTGGACACTTCTCCATCGGGTGCAACATGTCCAACTTGAACATCCCCGGTGATACCAATATTCCAGAGCTGGTTTGGAAGTCGCGTCATCTTAAGGTGCTGTGACCACTTGATACCTGTTTCACCTTTGCGCCCAAATGGGGCATCCTCTGAGATCGATCCAGTGTCGATCTCAGTGAGATCTCGCATATAGAGTTGGCCATCACCAATCACCTCTGCTTCTAAACTCCGGTCGTCATAGGTGATGTGTTGCCCGGCAATGAAGTATCGCCGGGGGTTGTCGCTCTGATCTGGTTGCTGCCAGATCCAGTTTTCGATGCGTGCATTGCCTTTGGCAATAAACCTAGCCAGACGCCGATCAGATTGTCCAAAGAGGTCGCCACCGAGGCTGGTGTTGGCCGCTTCATCGGTCGCGGGTTGAGTCGTCTTGGCTTCTGTTTCACTCTGGTCGTTTTCAAACTCCATCGTGAGCGCATCGCCCGTCATAGTATTGAGTTCGATTTCTGTTGGGCGTGAACGAATGCGTACGTCACCAGTGACATAGAGTGAGCCAGCGCCGTCTGCGAAGGTGCTGTCGTACATCATGGATTCATTCCAGCGGGTGCGTAGCGTCGTATCAGGCGTTTCATCGACATCGTTGATCGCTGGTGGATCGATGCGTTTATCAGCCTTTGTATCAAGTGCATTGGTCAACATGCGTGCTTGCCCTGGTCCCTTCCAACGCGCAGTGCCAGCATCACGATCAAGTTCGACATGCGTGCCACGGTCGATCAGCAGTTTGTCACTGGCAATGATCACTTGCGGACCTGTTAGTACCACGCGTTCTTGGCGTGCATCTCCATCAAGGCGTTCTGCAAAGGCTCGGGCGCCGTCAGACATCAATACTTGTACGTTTCCGTCAGCTTGCAGCCGATCGACTTGGGCATCCTGCCCGAGAATGCTCTCGGGTTGGTTATCGTCGATCTCTTTTTTCGGAGCAATGACTTGCTCATCTTTGGGAACAAAAGTAACGCGAACAGAATCTGCCCAGAGGGTTTGTTCTTGATTCTTGGCTTTGACGTCTTGTGAAGCGATCATCTGTTCAGGGGTTGACTCACCTGATGCATCAACATTGAACTTGAGCTCCAATCGTCCACAGTCGAGTGTGCCATCTTGGCTTCGAACAGCGACTTCGCCATCAAAAGTAGCGGCTCTCAAAGCGCCGTTGGTTTGTTCATCTGCGTCGCTTTCAACAAAGTTGATTTCTGCGCCGCCTGTCCATGTCAGTTGCATCTCTGTGCGTGTAACGATGGCATCGTCAGGATTTCCATCTGAGGTGAGTGTGATCGCAGAGGGCAGTGGTTCATCGGGCACATGAGCTACGCGTTTAATTGAACGCGCCCATCCTTGGCCCACAATGCCAGCTTGCGAGCTTTCTCGATCAAGCCAGAGTTGTTGCCCACCAGCCTCAAGATCAGCAGTGGCCAGGTACACCTCTGATGCGCCAGGTCCAGCCAGCAGGTCGGCGCGGTTGCTTGGTGCGGTGAAACGCATCGTTGCGCAAGTGGCCCGTGCACCTTCAATGTCGTCAGTCATTGTTACAGGTGTGCCAATAAGCTCAATAATGGTTTCATCAGATGATTGAGGCGCCCGTGATAAATCTTGCAAGGGAACCATGATGAGGGGGCCTTCGCATGTGATAATGGTGTCATCTTGGCTGGGTGGAGTCACGATCGTCCGCACTCGAGAAGATTGGTGCCCGAAGAGGGAGGTGACGAGAGACGCCGCAATGCCTCGGTGAGACAGGGGTATCAGGCCTGAGCCGGCATCGCGTTTTTGCTGGGTTGGCAAGGTGGCAACGCTGTCGCCCAGTAGGCCAGACCCCATCGCGAAGATCATATCTAGCCGATTCCCATGGGCGCTGCGCTGCGGCGCCCGCCGTTTCTCAACGATGTTGACGTTGTCATTGAGCGTGGCAATGTAATAAACCTCGTCGCTTTCATCTACTGGCTTTTTTGCTGGTGATGAATCGTCGATGGCTTTGTCGTTCTTCTTGTTCTTATTGTTTTTCTCGTTCTTCTCGTTCTTTTTGTTCTTCTTGCTCTTCTCCGTCCTATCGGGGCTTTTTTCTTTCTTTGGTTTATCTGGTTTGGCGACTTTGGGCTTTTCTTCCTTGTTCTGTTTGGAATCGCCCATTAGCGCGTCCACAGCAGCAAGTCTGATGTAGTCAAGTTCATCGATACGCATATCTTGGATGCGGTCGTCGACATCGTTCATATGCATTGTGAGGCGACGTCCAACCATCTCTTCACTTAAGGTCTGAAGATGGATGTCTCCGTCGCAACGAAGTTCACCGAGAAAGTTATCAAAGCTTGCATCTGGTGTCATCACCAGCATCGAAGGTCTATCTTCCGAGAGCAGTGTTTGGGATTGATACATGGCAATGACAACATCACCCTGTATGGAGCCGCTCTCTAATGCTCGATTGGGCGCATTGGCAATGAGTTCATTACCAGTAATGGTTACAATTCGGCCACGACCAAGCATGATCTGTATCTCGGGCTGATCCATGGCCATCCATCCCATTGGCAGTCCTTTGGGATTTGGATTCAAATGCGCCGTTCGATATTGCTGGCTCAGCCGCCCCTTCTTGTCGGCAATTTGAATCCACCCACCACTGGGTAGGTCAACGGACATCTGCTGCATTAACTCTTCATTGGAATGAACAAGTTCAGATGCAGTGAGTTGGCTCGGTGCCTTAATCTCGATGGTTGGAACGGCATCATCTTCATTGGCCATCTGTTCTGGCGGTGAATCAAGAAGAACGACGATGAGCCCAAGTACCACAGCAATGGTGACGCCCAGGACGAGGAGCCGACGTGAGTTGAAAAGGATTGATTGTTTGGCTGGACGGTTTGAGCGCGCTGGTGGAGGTTCATCAAGCAATGAATTGCGAACAGCATGACTCTGAGATTGTTGCGCAGCTGCCTTGGTATCTTCTGGATTGGGTGGGGGGGTGTGTTCCGTCATTGCGCTTTTGGGACCTCCATGTCTGCGCAGCCTGCGGTGGCCAAGGCTTCATCCCAGCGTCTCATCGACTTAAGCAGATGCTCGATCGCTTCGCGGGCAGCGCCAAATCCGCCGGGTGTTGCCGTGGTGTACTGAGCCAATTCGCGAAGCTCAGTACAGGCATCGGCGACGGCCATAGGATATCCAACCATTCGAGCAAGTGGTATATCAGGAAGATCATCGCCCAGCATCGCCACTTCATGTGGTTCTGCACCGATCTCACGGAGCATTTCCAGGAGGACGGCCGGTTTATCGTCGACACCGCCCTGGACGTGCTTCATCCCTAAATGGGTGAGGCGTTGTTCAGCGCTTTTTAGTGGCCTGCCTGAAATCGCAATCGCATCCAGGCCAAGATTGAGCCAAAGACGGATGCCTTGGCCGTCTCGAATATGGAAGGTGCGGAGTTCAGTGCCTTCCTGATCGAGCCAGAGTCGACCATCGGTAAGCACGCCATCAATGTCGAGACAAAGAACTTTGATATCGCTTGGAGTGGACATGCTTTTTCTCGTTGTCTTGGGCAGTGTTATCTGTTTGTGTGAGAGCGGTGCTTTACTCCACCGCGAGAATATCACATGTTCCGCCACTATTGAGATCAAAGGTCATTGCTGTTTCAACGGCCTGCCGAACCAGGTTCTCAAGCGACCCAGGTTGAGACCTGAGCACATGCAATGCCCCCAATGCAAATTCAGCGCCTGAACCAATCGCATAGTAATGATTGAACCGGGTGATACCCATATCTGACGAAATCTTGAAGATGCCGCCTTTATTTGCAATGAGAAAGGAGGAGTCCAGATCGGCAAATGGAGCATCACGATTTGCGGCCTGTTCATTGACAAGGGTATAGCGTTCGCGAAGTGCTCGCCAAAAGTCCATGAAGAATGCAAATATTGCCGCATTTGTAGTGAGATCGGGGTCTGGCTTATCGGCGAGATAGTCAATGAGAATGTCATCATAGAGTGCCCAGCCCGTACCACCGAATACGGAGTTGCCAAGTCTGAAGCACTTGATTGAGGAGTTGTTTTCCGCAGGTACGCACTCACTGTCTCCAAAAACAGTTAAGGTGTCTGCGCCCATGACGGTTCGTCCGTCTCTATGCATGGCGACAACGATGGACATATGGTGATTCCTTTACAACGTGAACGCCATTACTCATTCACAACTTTCAAAGAGATAAGGTCCTGGACATCAACAAGGCCGACTGGCCGACCATCAGTGTCAAGAACCGGGATTTCATCAAGACGTCTTTCACGAATGAGTTGGACGGCATCACGAACCAGATCTGTGACCACAAGGTGGGCGGGGGCATGGGTCATGACATCTCGGATGGGGCCTTCTAAAGCAGCTGGTGAATCGATAACGAGCCGACGAAGATCACCATCGGTGAAAATGCCCGTCAATTTGCCTGATGCCTCTACTAAGAGCAGGGCACCAGAGCGACGTCCTTTGACAGGGTTTGAGCTTGCTGTTTGGGATTCAGGACGAGCCTGAATCAATGCCTCGTTGACGGTCATATCGTCACGAATAACGGGCAGATTCTCGCCGACTTTAAAGCGTATCGCATCAACGATTGGTCGTAGTCCAACGCCGAGCATGCCACCCGGGTGATGTTTGTGGAAATCATCTTCATTAAAGTTGAGCCTTCTTGAGGCAGCCAAGGCCAGGGCGTCACCAACGGCCAACATAGCGGTTGTTGAGGCGGTTGGGGCTAGGTTCAGCGGGCAGGCTTCAATAATATCGCCAAGCGGTAGGTGGGCACTACAGAGCTTCGCCAGTTTGGTGTTGCTGTTTGCTGAGATACCTATTCTGGGAATATCGTCGCTGCGTAAGATGGCAGCCAGATTGACGACTTCTTCAGTGCTTCCTGAGTAGCTCAGGAGGATGGCCAGATCGTCGCGGCGAAGCCTCCCCAGATCACCATGGACCGCTTCTGCAGCATGCAGGACATGGGAGGGTAATCCAAGGCTTGCAAAGGTGGCAGAAATCTTGGCGCCGATCAGCCCAGATTTTCCCATCCCAGAAATGACAACGCGACCCTTGCATTGGTCGATCAAGTCAATAGCAGTGGTCCACTGCTGACGGATGGTATCGGAAGATTTTGGGTTTTCAGGATCGAGGCTCGCGGCAACTTGAAGCACTGCTTCAGCCTCCGCGCGCATGACTTCAGCAAGGAAACTGCTTTCAGTGACGTGGCAGTCTGAAGTTGTGGTCTTGGTTGGGCGAGTGGAATCGGTCATGGTGAGTTATGATGGAATCGTATGAGCGTTCTTGGTTTGTTGAGAGATATCCAAGGTAATGTGGATCTGAACACCTCATTGTAGCCCCTATCGTTCTGGGGGCGTTTCAGGCAGCGAGGCCTCAAGAGGCCTCTCAGGGGGTTTCAGGGGCGGTTTTTTCGGTCGTTCTGGGTTAGGAGAGCTAGTCAATGGTCGCAGATGGATATCGTTTTGAGCTTGAGGCATTCAATGGCCCCCTTGATTTGCTCTTGGAGTTGATTCGCCGGGCCGAGGTGGACATCGTTGAAATCCCGATTGCACAAATTGCGGACCAGTACATAGAGATTATCTCGCATGCCGAGGCCATTGATATGGATCAGGCGGGCGATTTCTTAGTCATGGCTGCGACGCTCATGGAGATCAAGAGTCGCACGATTGCGCCGATCGCTGCAGCAGACGATCTTGACGGTTCTGGTACAGGGCAAAGTGGTGATTCCAGTAGCAGCGGTATCACCCTCGATCCGCGTGTGGCATTGGTTCAGCAGCTATTGGACTACCAGCGTTTTCGAAGTGCGGCTGAACAGCTCGTTCAGCAGCGGGATGCATTTGGTAAGCAGGCATCCGTGCGATGCTTGTCGAATCGGTCAGGTGCTCAGGAAGAAGAAGAAGATGAGTTAAATGTTGAACTTGATGACGTTCATCTACTGAGTCTCTCAGAACCCTATCAACGGATTATCTCATCGATCGACTTTGATCGACTCGGTGACCATCGCATCGAAATTGATGACACGCCTATTGAGATCTTCGAAGCCGACATCATGGATCACTTGAGTGAGGCAAATACTTCGATTGAACTTGACCATGTCTTCCAGGGGAGGGCGGTGCAAGAGCGCATTGGGCTGTTTCTTGCAACGCTTGAGCTGGTCCGTACACGCCGGGTTCATATTGACCAAGAGGAACCTTTTGGGACCATTGTGCTGAGTGTGCTTGAGGACGTCTCTCGTGATGAGCAAACACAAGTAAGCATCGAGCCGCCAGTGATTGGACAGTAGATTTTTCGCTCGTTGAGATCGACTTTTAAGCCGTCTCTATCGATCTCCGTAGAGATCCAGGCTTGCAGAGCGGTGCAGCTGTTCAATTTCTCTTGGTTCGAGTTCACGCCATTGGCCGGGACGTAAGTCACGTAGGTTGAGCGGGCCGATTTTTGTGCGTTTGAGGCGTTGCACAGGATGTCCAAGCTGAGCGAGTACCCGGCGGATCTGCCTGTTCTTGCCCTCACGAAGCTGTATTCGAAGTGCTGCCCGATCACGAGACTGCTTGATGAACTTGATCAGGGCAGGCTTTGTTTTCTTGGCATCAATACGCTTTGATTGTGATGGAGAGTCGCTGTTTCTCGATCTTCGTGACTTCGTTGATCGATGAGAAGTCAGGAAAACACCTTTGCGAATTTTGTCCATCGCTTTTTCATCAAGTGTGCCGCGTACAACAACCTCATAGGTTTTACTGACACCATGCCGTGGGTGCGTCAGTCTGGCGGCAAGCAGGCCATCATTTGTGAGCAAAAGCAAACCACTGGATTCTCTATCAAGTCGGCCGACCGGATACAGTCGCGTCTTATGACGGACAAGATCTGTAACACATCGGCGTCCTTCGTCATCGTTTGTTGTTGAGACGATGCCGCGTGGTTTATACAACATGATGTATACAGGTGATTGTGGTGTGTTAATGCGACGTCCATTAACAGCAACATGGTCTCGGTGAGGATGTACCCAGATTGGCAGGGTCTTCATGATATGTCCGTTTACGGAAACATCACCTGCTGTAATAAGTTCTTCACAATGGCGACGTGAGCCGACACCCGCTTGCGCCATGACTTTTTGAAGACGTATTCCATCTTCGCTTGATTGGTTGGGGCCGGGCCTGTGGGTCGGCCCCTGATCTGACGCCCACTTCTTTTCTGAAGCGATCGCATCTGCGTCAGGCTTCTTTTTTTCACGCCAGTTGGATGGCACTGAAGGTGGTCCATCAGTGTGTTTGCCAGAGGGCCCAGGTATCGGCCCTCGTTGATTGGAATGGCTGTCTTTATCTGACCTGGTCATTGAGGTAGTCCGGATGAGCGATTAGGGGTGCTGAAGTGCCGACGAACACCTTACGATAGCGTGCTTCGTGAAAACCTGACAGGGGCTGCAGGCCATCCCTTGGAGGAAGTTGATACTTGGTCTGAAACCAGGGAACGGATTTATGCTGAAAGACCAGTTCCACATCGTATCGAGTTGGTTGCGTCGTGTGCTGACGCGCCCTCAAGACGAATTGACGCTCTGGCAGACGCGTACGCGTATGGGCTATAACATTGCTCGATTCGGTACGCGGCAGCTCCGGCAGGATCGCGCGGGGCAAATGGCTGCTGCATTGTCTTTCCGCACGCTTTTTGGGTTGCTGCCTGTCCTGGTGGTCACCACGCTTCTGATTCGGGCGGTGGCAGGAAAAGATAGCTTTTTGCAGTATGCCCAGAAACTGGTGGAGGGTTTGAACCTCGACGATGTTTCTATTTCGAGCGCGGCATCTGCCGAAGGGGGCCAACCCCAGCAGGACTTAGGTTCATGGTTGTTTGGGATGATTCAGTCTGCATTGGATTTAAATCTCACTGCACTGACATGGGTCGGCATTGTTGTGGTCATCTACGCAGCGCTTTCGCTCATGGTGACAATTGAGAAGAGCTTTAATCAGATTTGCCGGGCGCCAGGTGGCCGGTCTTGGACGCGTCGAATACCGGCCTATTGGTTAGTGCTCACACTCAGTCCGGTGCTTCTTGTTTCCACGCTGTATTTAGAGGGGCAGCTTGGCGTCGCATTGACCTCGACCACCTCTGATTCTCCCGGGTGGATCCAGTTGAGCCGTTTTGTCTGGGACTTCTTTATCAACTCGTTGGTTATATTTTTAGCATTTAAGCTCATTCCCAATACACATATGCGGGTCAGGGCGACCATTATTGGGGCGATGGTGACCTCATTTCTCATTCTGGCGCTGAAAGCCACCTTGAGCGTCTATCTCTCGAACGCGGTCTCATTCCAGCAGGTCTATGGCTCGCTGGGATTAATTCCATTGTTCATGTTCTGGATCTATGTGATGTGGTTGGTGATCTTGTTTGGTCTTCAGGTGACCACGACCATCCAGCGGATTCAGGGGCATGACCTGGCAGCGATTCAGCCTTTTGAGGAGGGGACCGCCATTATCGATCCCGCGTCAATTCTGCTGATCATGGGAATGATTGCAGAAGAATTTGAGGAGGGCTCTCCGGTATTTGTGGATCAGGTTTCACGGCAGACAGGTCTTCCGGTTAAGCCCGTGCACCAAATACTGGATCGATTGGCGATGAAGGGCCATCTGCTCCGAGTGAAGGGCAAAGATGCCTGCTTCTCGCTGGCACGGCCACCAGAGCAGATTGCAATCAAGGATCTCATGGATATCGGCTTTGAAATGGTCGATGGGGGCCGTGAAACAGCACCGGTGCTTCAGAAGTTCCGGGAAGCACAGCTCGTCATTGGTGCTCATTTATCTCTGAGGCAGACCATGGGTAATGCCTGATGAGACAGCTGGATGCAAAGGTAGACGCGAGAGATCTCGCCTGACTTGGCGCAAGAATTGACCATCCGGGGGCCAAGTGGCCGATAATCTTGATGGTTCGGGAAGTGCTCGCGAAGGGCTCCCATCTCAATCTTGACCATATCGTCTACTTAGGTGCCAAGATGTCCATACCTGTGAGCAAGTCTGTGTCTGTCAATGAACCTGTGACGCGCCCTTCGATCAGCCATCTCAATGATGCAAATCCAGTGGTGGTGAGCGTGTCTCCTGCGGGTTCTCTGAGGCCTGACATATCACCAAGTGAGGGGCAGATGCATGTGGACATTGATACGCAAGCGCCAGTGATGATGACGCCTCGGGTGTTAGACCAGCAGGCATTTACTGAGCTCAGCGATACGCTCACAGATCAAATTGAACAAGCCACTTCTGCCCGGTCGTCTCTGGGTGAATTACTTAGGGATATTCGTCAGGAAAAGGCTGAAGTATTAGAGGCAACTGGGCGTCTGCAGGATCGCTTGCAAGTCGGGGCTCGGCTGCTCAAGGCATTGAGCGAACAGTCTGCAATTATTCGTCGCAGTGGGGCCGATGCGCAGGAGGCAGAACGATCTTTGAGCCAAACAGCTCAGCAAGTCACGGTTTCACTGTCTCAAGTTCAGAAAGAAGTTGAAGCAGGCCTCGAGCAGGCTTCGTCCGCCGCCGCTGGTGCGCTGACTGAGACCACACATCTCGCAATCGAGCAATTGGATGATGCAATTGAACGGCACTGTCAAGATGCCGCTGGCAAGCAGTCGCAACTTCAAGAATTGGCGACGCGTTGCAATGGACTCGAAGAACTTATGGACTCGTTGGAGCGAACGATTGCTTCGCTCTCATTCCGAACGGTTGAGACCACGCTGATGGCTCGGGAAGAATCAGCAAGAGCATTGACAACGGTTGCGGCTTGTGAGCAAGCAAAGCAGTCTTTGGTGTCTGAGTCTGATGCAACCTTGAATCGTTTGCAAAAGCTTGAGGCTCGGGCTCAGCATGCAGGCCAGTCCTTAGTGAATTTGACAGCTGAACAGCAGAGTCATCAGCAGCTGATGGCTGAGCAGTTAGATCAGGGTGAAGCGCTTGTGGGGTCACTTGCGGGAGCCATCGAGGTCAATAGTCAGATGCGAGGTGACTTGCAGGAGCTTCGTGAAGCATTACGCCCCTGGGAATCCTGGTGTGATCAAACAAACCGAGATTCCAATGACATACCAGAACCAGTGCAGGCTTTGGTGACGCATCTCAAGCGAGAGCTCTCATCCGATGTGGCCCGCGTCTCGATGGTTTTGAGAGAAGTTTCTGGGCGGCTCGAGCAGTCCATCACAAAGCCCTAGAAGGCCCTCAATGGCTTGTCGTGGAAGAGGCGGTCGGTCCATTGGCAGCGAGCCGTGCATGCTCATAGCGAAGCCAACGTGCTTCGAGTTTATCTGGGTCGCCAAAGCATTGAATAAAAATGGAACGCTGTTGACCTGATCCCAAGTGGATTGGTGCGTTGATACGCATTGACTCGAGATAGTGGCGTAGCTCTGGTCGATGGAAGCGAGACAGATAAGCAATCAGTCCATAGCTCTGCGCATAGATTGTACGCATGGTTTTTTCTTCATTCGGCGGGTGTACTTCAAGCTCGATGAGTTTGGACAAAGAAATGAGCTCTTGATTTCGCAGTACTTCTTCGAATTGTTCATGCCGAAGTGGTGAATCAAACTGTGGGCCAAAGGCCTGATTTGGTGTCGTCGTTTCGAAATTCATTGCCAGGCCTTCTGAGATCCATAGGGGATAGACACGCAGTGGCGATTGAATTCGTGTATGAAACATCAGCTGGTGCACACCTTCATGAATGGTGGTGGCCGTACTTGTCTCGGTGGCAAATACATTGACACGCAACTGTTGTTTTTTGAGATGATCTCGATACAACGCGACACGCTCATTGAGCCCAGTAAGATCAGCGGAGTTGTTTGCAGCAGCATCTTTGGCTTTGGCTTCTAAGCGACGCAGCTCGGTATTCATTCGGCTTAATTGTTCGCGGGCTGCTGACAGGCTGGGACTTGCTTCGATGTGGTAAAATGCAGTCCAGTCATGCTTTGGTGAGAAATAGCCGGCAATCCATGGAGCGGAGATGCCATCATGGGTTGCAGCGAATCGCTGGTATGAAGCACGGTTCTGGAAGAGAATGCACACTAATTTGTGCTGAAGTGGTAGCGGCTGGAGCTCGAGCCACTTTGTGAATCGATGGAACTGGTGGTAAGTGCGTTCAAGGTAGCGGCCCTGTTGGCGCGTCCAGTCAGGATCTGCATCGGACAGCAGGATGTATCGATCGGTGTCATATCGACGAAACGTTTCTCCCAGAAGTTGCCTTGCCTTCAGGTAGCTTTGTGACTTCGATTCGAGCGTACGATGCAGGGGCGCCGCATTGCCCTTGGGCTGTACGTCTTGGCTTGCAGTGGCTGAATAGGCCTGGGTGATGCTCTGGCTGAGAATCAGCGTCGCCAGCATCAGGGCCAGTAGGAGCAGCTTGCGGGAAGGATTTTCAAGTAGTTGCCTCACTCCAGGACCATCGGGAAGGTTCTGGGCCGGGTTAAGCCGGCTTCTAAAGTGCGGGTGTTGTCAGATGGATAAATAGGCCGATGATTTGGATTATGCGGGCTGGATGGTTACCGGAACCGGCTCAGGTGCCTACTATGTGCAATGGAAAGGGGCGTCGCTCCTTGTCGGCGGCATAATGGCCTCTTCTCATACTGGATGGAACTTCTCAATGGGTCTCGAAGCAGCACTACCGGTCGATGGATTGCTTACCACACAATTGAATCGGGTTATTAATTGGTCACGACGATCCAGCGTGTGGCCAATGCCGTTTGCCACAGCATGCTGTGGCATCGAGTTGATGGCCACCGCATCAAGTCGGTTTGACCTCGCTCGTTTTGGTGCTGAAGTCTTTCGCTTTAGTCCCCGCCAAGCAGATCTGATGATCGTTGCTGGTCGGGTTGCAGTAAAGATGCTCCCCGTATTGCAACGTATCTATGTGCAGATGTGTGAGCCAAAGTGGGTCATTTCAATGGGCGCTTGCGCCTCAACGGGTGGCGTGTTTGATACCTATGCGGTGGTGCAAGGCGTCGATCAGTTCTTCCCAGTTGATGTGTATGTGCCCGGTTGTCCGCCGCGACCGGAAATGCTGATCGAGGGTGTCATGGCCATTCAGCGAATTATTGATCAAGACAACATTCCCTACGATGGCGATGGTCGCCGGCTGCCGTTGTCATTGGCTTTAGAACCAAACTACAAGCCGTCGGCTCAGCCACTGGATGTCACGATCGGTGCCAGCTAGGCGTATTGGCGTTCGCTGTCTTAGTCGTTGAGTTCCACATTCCAATAAGCATCATTCAAGAAGGCACGCCAGCTTCGGTAGGTGCGAGGAGCAACGCGCAACGATTGTGCTGTTGGGCGACTTGGTTCTCTTGGTGTTTTGACGAGCCGCAT
The DNA here is from genome assembly GCA_029268515.1 of Phycisphaerales bacterium. NCBI lineage: Bacteria > Pseudomonadati > Planctomycetota > Phycisphaerae > Phycisphaerales > Phycisphaerales bacterium. The sequence continues at coordinate 44,477 of JAQWNP010000014.1, forward strand.
CCTAGCTTGTTGGGGCGTTCGGCCACCTTTGCGTCGGTTGCAGTCAACGCACGCGCAGACCAGATTTTCCCATGAATGAACCCCGCCTTGAACGCGAGGCACCACATGGTCAAGTGTGAGTTCACGGGTCGTAAACCGGATGCCGCAGTATTGGCAGAGATTGTGATCACGCGCATAAATATTGCGGCGATTGAGTGTCGGGCGAATAGACGGAAACTTGTCGTACCGATAAAGCCGGACAATATTCGGAATTGCAATCGACAAGCGAGGCGTGCGGATCCAAGAGTGTTGCTCTGGCTCTAAGAGTTGCTGTAATTCTGAAAGCTCTGTCCATGTCGCGAAGTCGTAGTTAATGTAGCGGTCACCTTCAAGCGCAATGATCTCAGCGGCATGTTTCGCTAAAAGTGTGAATGCCCGGCGAGCGCTGACTACGCGAATTGCAGCGTAGGCCTTATTCAGAACCAGAACTTGTTGATTGAGGCCGACTGGGAGGCTTGTCAAGCGTTGCCCTCCTTCGCACAGCAATTTGTTGCTGAACTACACCTATCGTACAAGCAAGGTTGCGCAAGACGAAACATTAGATTGTGGGTTTTGTGTGAGAATCGTTTTTTTCGGGTGAGTAATCCGACCTTAATGCCGGAAATGCCGCACACCAGTCATCAGCAAGGTGATGCCTGCTTTTTCGCACAAGGCAATTGTCTCATCGTCGCGGCGTGAACCGCCTGGTTGAATAATGCACTTGATGCCTGCATCGATCAGAATCTTTGGACCATCGGCGAAGGGAAAGAAAGCATCTGATGCTGCAACCGGTGCAGCGGCGCTCTTGAGTGTGTCGCCAGCTTTAGAGATGGCTAAGTGGCACGCTGAAACGCGATCGACTTGGCCTGGTCCGGCACCCAAGAGGGCGCCGCTATGGGCAATGGCGATGGCATTTGATTTGAGATGCTTGGTCACAATCATCGCAATTTCCGCATCACCGACCATCTGTTTGGTTGGCTCTGGGCCTGCGGCTAATTGCCAGTTTTCAGCCCGTGGCGTTTTGGTGTCATGTTCCTGTACGAGGAGGCCACCCGGAATAGACCGGCAATTGAGTTGACGGCGACCGTGGTAACTCATGTTTCCGACCGAAAGCAGTCGTACATTACTCCATCGGTCTGCAAGAATCTTGAAGCCATCTTCAGTGAATTCTGGTGCAACAATGACTTCAAAGAATTTGTTTCCAGCAGCCATAGCTGTCGCGATTTCTTGGTCGACAACAGTGTCAATTGCAACAATGCCACCGAAGGCAGCAAGTGAATCACAGTTATAGGCCATCTCGATGGCTGTGGGGCCATCGCTTGCAATTGCGGCGCCACATGGGTTGGTATGTTTGACCACTGTCGCTGATGCTGTGTTTTCATTGAGACTGTTAAGGTCACGAACCACTTCAAGAGCAGCTGAAGCATCAAGCATGTTGTTGTAACTCAGTGGCTTGCCATGTCGACTTTTGGCAGAGACAACACCCGGTTCCGGGGCAGAAGAATCGATGTAGAGAGCGGCTTTTTGGTGTGGGTTCTCACCGTACCGGAGGGTTTGCTCAAGCGTATAGGCAAGACGCAGTGTGTCAGGCATTGGCTTGGGAGAAATTTCACTCATCCAGCCACTGATGGCAGTGTCGTACTGTGCTGTTCTGGTGAACGCCGCCGCTGCTAACTTTCGCCGTAACTCCAGTGTGGTTTGTCCATCATTCGTGGTGAGCTCATTGACAACAAAGTCATACTGCTCGGGACTGGTCAGAACAGCCACGGAATCAAAGTTCTTTGCAGCTGAGCGAACAATGGTGGGCCCGCCAATATCAATTTGTTCAATGGCGTCAGAAGGTAAAATGTCATCCTTCATAATGGTCTGTTCAAAGGGATAGAGGTTGACGCAGACGAGGTCAATGGGTTGCCCGCCCAGCTCACTCAATGCCGCCATATGACTCGGTTCATCGCGTCTTGCAAGCAAAGCGCCATGGATGACGGGGTGAAGTGTTTTGACCCGTCCATCCATCATCTCTGGAAGACCGGTGACTTCTTCAATTGGCACAACTGCAATACCAGCTTCTTTGAGCGCCTTGGCCGTGCCTCCAGTTGAAATAATCTGTGTGCCCATTTCTTCTAATGCGCGTGCAAAAGGAATGAGGTCTCGTTTGTCACTGACAGAGATAAGGGCGCGTTTAATGGAGACGAGGTTCATGAGTGTCCTGTAGATTGCTAATCATTTGTTGCTGTTTGGGATGAGAGCACGATCGCTACTCAGTGGCCTTAGATTTGAAGCCGAGCGTGAAGAGATTTTCCTGCAGACAGAAAATATTATTCGGATCGCGGTGAAAGCCGGATCACGGCACCCTCGCGATTGGTCGCATAGATCGTGCCATTGACCAGTTCATCCATCATCAGTTTTGTAATATTAGGGAGCTCAAATTTGTCAATGACGGTGCCATGGGCACGCTCGACGAGTGTGAGGACACGGGCTTGGTCATCCCAGACCAAGGCATTTCCGCCTCGTTGGCCAATCACGTTTCCAGATACGTCCTTGGAATTCCAAAGTTCTTTGCCCACACCTTTGCCGACTGGCTGGGCGTCGTAACTCACTAAACCGAGCCCAGGAATCGTGATGAATAGTTGTCCTTCAATGACGATTGGTGGATTTCGTAAAGGTGTCTCGAAGATCTTGGACCAAAGCACGGAACCGTTTTGGAGGTCAAAGGCACGGAGATGTTGATCAAGACTTGCCGCAAAGATCGTGGTGTCTGTAACTGCTGGGGGAACAGCAATCTCATCGAGCATTTTGACCGACCACAGTTGAATTGCTTTTGCTGCATCTAAGCACATCAGCACGCCGCCGGAACCAACCGCGACGACTTTGCCCTTATGCAGTTGTGGTTTCAGATGCATATGTGAAGAGACTCGGTAGCTCTTCCAGATGTATCCAACTTTAGCTCCGTACCACACCAACCTGCCGCTTCGGGCACCGTAGAGAAGGAATGGGCCTGCCGTTGTTCCAGGTGTTGCTGCAATAGCAACGAGCTCATCACGCCTCAGGACACCTCCGGTGCCAGCATTAAGGACATAGATGTCACCTTGGGTCATGACATGGACAAATCCAAGGGATGGTACGTAGTTCAGTCCCAATACCCGCGTGGCTGGTTCAAGGACTTCCTTTTGCCATAGTCTTTGGCCCGTCTTACGGTTGATCCGGGTTAAGTAGTTCTTATCATCCAAAAGGAAGATTGCATCATTGTCAGGTCTGATCTGTTGTAGCTCATGTCCATCGCCGGGCATTTGCCACATGATGCGATAGCCGAGCTCACGTGCGGTGGTCGGACTGATCAAAGCAATGCGTTCAAGCTTGGAGAGGCCTGTGGACTGGGTCCCAAGCCTCTGGCTGTCTTTTGTTCGCCCTTGGCATGCGATTGTCGGCAGCAATAGGGCACTGATGCTGAGCATGGCCAGGATCAGTGCCGTGGATGGTTTATGGGTACGGAGGAGGGATAGGGGGGTCATCATATGGGTCACGCTTCTTACTGCCCTCTCCTGGTATTAATAAGTAACTCTTGTTTGAATGATCCAGTATCGGCTTGCTAAAAAGGTCCGTCAAGATCAGCTACTGTAGATCAGGCACTTTCGCGTTCTCAGGCACCCTATTGGCCTGCTAGATTCCTTCCAGATTGGAGAACCAGGGCATGTTTACTGGGCTGGTCCAGCATATCGGTGAAATAACCGCCATCCAAGATACTGATGATGGTCGCCATCTCGTGATCGATTCTTCTGGCTGGGATCATGTGCCAGGGGTGGGTGATTCCATCGCCATTAACGGATGTTGCCTGACCGTGACCCAGTCGGTGGATGGGTCTGGGCAGTTGCACTTCGATCTGACCCAGCAGACTGCCGCCTTCACCACCTTTGGGGGTGCGATCGCAGGTGGGTTGGTCAATCTGGAAGCAGCGGTTCGGGCTGGTGATCATCTTGGAGGGCACTTGGTCCAGGGCCATGTTGATGGGGTTGGTGAAGTTGTCAACATCACAGAGGATCCGGCACGATATGCCATTGAGATTAAGTTGGCCGATCAGTGGTCTGATCTGTGCAGATCAGCATTGGTCCCGTTTGGTTCAATCACGATAGACGGTGTTTCTTTGACACTGACCAGCGTCCATGAGGATGGTTGCGAGGTGGTACTCATACCTATCACTCGCAAGGTAACAACCCTCGGTCAGCTAAACGTTGGCCAAAGTGTTAACGTTGAGATAGACAGTGTTGCAAAGACTGTTGCCCAAGTGGTCAAGAATATGAAATTGAGCTAACTGCCGATTCAGGCAGCTTTGTGCAAAGGGAGCCGCGGTTGATTGTTCTGAACCTGGCTCTTTGGTCTGACCTTCAAACAAAGCAGCGTAATGTCATCATGGCAATGTGCTGCAGGATTCGGTTTATCCATCAGTTTCTGCGCGGTCATGATGGTCGACATTGCATCCTGCAATGGTAGTAATCCAGACCAATCTGTTCCCTGAGCTGTGTTCAGTGCAGATTCGACACCATCAGAATAAATGAGGAGGCGATCATTGATTTTCATCGCAATGGTGCGCTCTTGGAAAGTCTCCTGATCAAAGACGCCTAGCAAGCCACCTGAGGTTTCGATCATCTCCATTTGGCCATCGCTGGAGAGGTGAAGAGGGGGTGGGTGGCCTGCGGAAGCAATACAAATGACGTTGGTTCGTACGTCCAAGACGCCATACACCGCAGTTGCAAACCGATGTTCAGCACTGCATCGCTCAAGTAATTTCTGGTTGAGATGAGCGAGCACCTGCCCAGGCGAGAGTATCTTGCGTGTCTCTGGGCAATGCGTGATCAGACTGCGAGAAATGGTCATGGCAAGAATTGCTGCAGGGACACCGTGTCCGATGGCATCGGCAAGCAAAAGGCCCACGTGGTTTTTATCAAGCTGACGGACGTCATAGACATCGCCAGAGACAAATTCAGCTGGGCGCCAAAGGACATCAAACTCAGTGCCGTCCACTGTTGGTAGCTGGTGTGGCATGAGTTCATGTTGCACGGTGGCAGCTAATGCCAGCTCGTCATGAAGCCTTTGTATCTCGCCCGTGAGTCCCATTTGAACGTTTCTGGAGTCATTCAGTGCGCCAGCAATCCAATCATTTTGTTTCGCCACATGAAGTAAGGCATTGATCACACCGCTCAGAACTTCGGCAGTGGTTGATTGGTTGAGTATCAGCGGATTCCAGTGTCGGAGTTCATTTTCCACTGTGTCAGCGATCACAATTGTTGGTCGAAGATCGCTTTGGCAATGCATCAAGAGGCTTGCCGCTGTCTGGTGCTGGCTGTCGATGCCAAAGACAATGGCCACTGACACCGAATCAAAGGTCAATTTGCTTACTGGTTTGGACTGAGCCTGCAATCGGAACTGAGGCACTTGCATGCCAGGCCATGCAGCTCGTAGTGCATGGACCATCGCCTTCGCCTCTATCTTCAGGCGATCAGCGTAATTAATCAGAATGACTGGCGTCCCCATCCGTAGGCCCCGCATGCATGCCATTGTCATTGTGGCACGTCTCAAGTGAGCTTAGACCACTAAGCCACAGGAGTCATCGGTCTAACGGACCCGGCTCTTAAGGTGATCTAAGTCGATATCTAGGCGATCATTGAAAGTAAGCCCTAATTCGGCCGCTCTACCAGGGGCGAGTTCAATGGCAAACTGTGCTGGAAACCGGCTCGAATAGGTTCCAAGTCGGTTCCGATATTGGCTATCGGACTCATGATCAAATTTTGGGTCTTGTGCCTTCATGGTATGAATTGCGGTGACACGGCCACGTCCATCCAGAAAGACAATGTCCATATCCGTAATACAGTGACCCATCCAGAAGTTGCGGATCTCAATATCTGGGAAAATGAAGATCATGCCACCATTTCGTTCTATTTCTTGGACGCCCATCAATCCCTGATTTCGTTCAAAGAAATCATCAGCAACAGCGAGGTCAAAGATTTCACCGGCGAGGACAATGCGCTCTTGGTCAGGATCGGCGACTTGATTGCTGCAGGTCAGTTGCATGACAGTGAGTGAAATCAAGAAGGTAAAGAATCGGCAAGCAACCATCGGTGACTCTCCTCGGTAAATGTAACCTGTTGAGTAGGAAGTCTATCGAATGAAAAAGTGCGTGTGAATTCTTCCAGGCACATCGGCACCGGATCTGGGCAGATGCCACTATATGACGCAATGAGACCGATGATTCGTTCTGGGCAGACGCCTGCCCTGCGATAGGTGATCAGTCGAGAGTCACCATGCCTTTTTGCGAGCCGTCTTCCATCGGGGCCAACCACAAGTGGTACGTGCCACCATTTTGGAGGCGGTGCGTCCAGTGCCTGATAGATCAGGGTCTGTCGAGCGACTGACGACAGGAGGTCATCGCCGCGAACCACATCTGTAACACCCTGTCTAATGTCATCAACAACCACAGCGAGCTGGTAGGCGGGTTGTTGGCGTTGTGTCCAAACAACGAAGTCGCCCACATCAGCAGCGGTATTGATTTTCTGGGGGCCGTGAATTTGATCATGAAACTTGATTGGTTTTTCATTTGTCACAAATCTGTAGTTTGATCGGCAGTCAGGATCGAATTGGTACGCAGCAGGATCAGTCGGCCGTAGGCTGGGGGGAAAACGATTCTCGCACTGTCCAGTGATCTCACCTTCTTGAGGCGCTGATGCGGCCATTTCGATTTCACGTCGCGTCAGATCGCAACGGAAGATGAGCCGTTGGTCTGCAAGCGTCCTCATGGCGGTTTGATAGGGTTCCAGCTGTGCCGATTGGACGATTGGTGGCTCAAGGCCCGTCATACCCAACCAATGAAGCATATCGATGGCTTGCTGGTCAGCACCGAGTTTGGTGCGAGGCGTATCAAGATCTTCAACTCGCAGTGCAACCGTCCAGTTCCTTTGCTTGGCCAATGCCCAATTAATCAAGAAAGTGCGGGCATTTCCCAAATGGAGTGCGCCGGTGGGTGAGGGAGCTAATCTGGTGCGGGGTTTTGTCATTTTGGAGCTGCTCGATATAGTCTAGCCCGTCAAAGCGAAGGCTTAGAGATGAGTTCAGCAAAGTTTCATAAGAGGCTCTTGAGAGATGCTCAGGCGGAGATAGTGTGATGGATCGAATCGACCCCGAAAAAGTGCAAGCTCAGGTTGAGGTCATGACAGAATGGGCCCTCAATGGCGAAGCACTTCAGCGAACTTTGTCATTTGCCGACTTTCAACTGGCAATGGACTTTGTGAAGAAGGTGGCTGCGCTTGCCGAGCAACAACAGCATCATCCAGACATCATGATCCGATACAACAAAGTAACACTGACAGTGACGACGCATGATGCTGGTGGTCTGACAGACCGTGATTTTCGACTCGCGAAATCCGTCGACGAAATCACACTTCAATCATAAGAAAATTCTGGCTACTTCTCATCCGCTCTCAGTGCCTGTCGGACGATCGTGGCTCGTCGCGCTCGAAGTTTCTCCGTTCCGACCGTCTCATCTTCAGGTGAGAGGTGTCCAGGCTGTAGCAAAAGAAACAGTTTATTAATCAGGGCGGGATCAATATCGGTGATGCGTTCGAGGAAAATCCCCAGTCTGACACGACTGAGGTACTTCATTGCTTCGTCAACACCGAGGAGGTGTGCGGAACGCAAGATATTCAAGGCTCGATGGACGCGGTCATCAAGAAGAAGGGGATTCTTCTTCAAAAGCATTTGTCGAGCTTGTCGTTCATAGTCAATGATCCGAGGAATAACACGCTGTTGGAATTCAGCCATCAGTTCATCTTCCGATTGGCCAAGCGTAATCTGATTACTGATCTGGAAAAGATCGCCTGTTGACTCTGATCCTTCTCCGTAATGGCCACGGACTGCCAAGTGCAGATCCTTCGCAGATCGCTTGACTCGTTCAATCTCACGTGTAATCAAGAGTCCTGGCAAATGCATCATGACAGAAAAGCGAGCGCCAGTACCCACATTGGTTGGGCATGCCGTGAGGTAGCCCCAGCGTGGCGAGAAAGCATATTCCAGTGACGACTCGAGGCCTTGTTCTACCTGGCATATGCGATCAAAGGCTTGATCAAATTGAAGTCCTGCTGTGAGTACTTGTAAACGAAGATGATCTTCTTCGTTGACCATGAGGCTCATGGATTCGTCGCGTGCAACAGCAACCGCTTTGCTCGCTCGTGTTTCTGCATGGTGGCGGGAAATGAGGTGGCGTTCGACCAGAAGCATTCGCTCACGGTCTGAGGCCTGATTAAGATCAACCCAAATCATTTCATTGGTTGGCTGATTGCCGAGGTCACATTCGGCGAGTGCTTGTCGCGTGAGTGCAACAATTTCTTGGCACTGTCCTTGTGTGGCCCGGTTGACAAATGGGAAGCAGGCCATATTGCGTGCTATCCGTACGCGGCTACTGACGACGACATCACTGTCTGGGCCAACATCAAGCCATGCTCCAAGATCATCGAACGCCATTTCAGTCCTCTTTATCTGGGCCGTGTAGCTTCATATGGTCTAGTTGATCTCGTAATTCAGCGGCACGCTCATATTGCTCTGCTGCGACAGCAGAGTCGAGTTCATCTGCCAGTCTGCGAATACTCAGTTGACGATCAATACTCGCGCCAGCTTGACTGGGAATACTTCCAGTGTGGTGGCAGGCACCATTTTGTGCACGCATAATCAGTGGCTCTAATTGATCAACAAAGATCTCGTAGCAATCTGGACAACCAAGAATGCCACGTTTTCGGAATTCTTTGAAAGGGAGTCCACAGCCATCACATGAAAGTTGTTCACTGGGATGCTTTGAGTCAGACTTAGAGGTCACAAATTTTGTAAGAAGTTGATCGATGGGCTGCTGTTGGGGCATCGCAATACCCTCTTTCATGGCATGGTCAGCGCAGAGATGGAGCTCTCTTTTTTCGCCCCCGCGAATGACGACTTCGTGGACCACGGCTGGTTTGTCGCATTTGTCGCACTTCATAGGCGTTCTATCTTAGGCATCTCATGAGGTTGTAGGAAGATGTCTTTATGGATGTTCCCATCATCAGCTCATCAGGCATGCCTCAGCTCCATTTAGCAGGGGGTTGATTCCAGTGCCGATCGAATCGCCACGGCGCTCGCGAGGAGCTCGGGCATTGCCGCCATCGGCTGCATCGTGTCTGCGTCTGAGATTGCCTCTTTCGGTCTGGGGTGGCATTCAATAAACAGTGCATGGACGCCAGCGGCCACAGCCGCTCTCATCAGCAGTGCCGCCCGATCAGGTCGTCCGGCAGTTTGATTATTGCCGCCCCCGGGGAGCTGGGTGGAGTGCGTGACGTCGAAGCAGACGGGCACCTCCAAATCCATAAGATCGCCAACACCAATAAAGTCATTGACGAGCCGGTGGTAACCGAAGAACGTGCCTCGTTCAGTCAACATGATGTTGCGAGCGCCGGCGCGATCAAGTTTATCTCTGACGTTTTTCATCTCTGCGGGGGAAAGGAACTGGCCTTTTTTAACATTGATCGCGGCATTTGTTTCCGCGGCCGCATTTAAAAGATCCGTTTGGCGACAGAGGAATGCAGGAATCTGCAAAAGATCGGCGACTTCTGCGGCAGCCTGAGCTTGGTCGGGATGATGAATATCAGTGCAAATAGGCACGCCTGCTTCTTGCTTGATTCTTGCGAGTTCTTTGAGGCCATCATTGAAGCCAACACCGCGAGGTGAGCGATCACTTGTGCGGTTGGCTTTATCGAAGCTGGCCTTAAAAACATACCCCAGGCCGAGTGAGTCGCACAGATCTCTGAGACTTGTTGCAATACTGAGATTAAGTTCGGGAGCTTCAAGGCTACATGGCCCAGCAATGATCAGCAGGGGCTTTGCGTCGCCGACGAAGTGAGGGCCGAGTTGAAATGAACTGTTCATCAAGATCAGCCTATCAATTTGGAGGGCCGCATGTCAGAAGATCATGCCAGGTTTCAGAATGCTGCTCGCTGAGCCTATCGGCTTTATCAAGTGAAATCTGTGGACTTAAGGATCGGTGCTGTAGCCCTGAGAAGCGAGATCCTTGCCGAGCATGGCAGAAAGCAGGCGATTACTGTCGTTGAAATGACCTGAGAAAAGCGCACTGGCTTCATCCTCTGGGCGTGGATCTTCACATGGCCGGAGTTTGGAAATGAGACGGCTCAATCGCTGTAGCGGTTCAGCTGGTTCTAGCTGTGGTGGTCGAATGGTCGTCGGATCGGACCGATATCGATTCGTGCGTCTCAATGATGCAAGGCTGCTGCTCGGTTCTGCTGGGTTATGCACGCTGGACGGATCAAAGTGCTCAGGCATCGGGCTTTCAAGCAGTTCTGAAAGTGACTGGAAGTACGAGTCTGGATCCAAGGCGAGATCTTCGACGAGGCTGACATGGACGTGATCATTGCCAAGAAGATCTTGGTAGTGCTTGATCAGGTGGTGGTACTCATACTTTGAATGATTAAAACCAGGTACGCGGTAATCTCTCATAGGCATTGTGTATTGCCTGAACGTCATGGTTCCGCCGATCCGTAGGTACTGCTTGTAGATCGAACTGATGAGTGCGAGCTGTTCTCGAATGCTGATGAGAACGTGCGCTCCTGGCAACACATTGGCAATGCGTTGGGCGATGAGTGTGTCGTCATAGTGACCCGAGTGGGGGTTTCCTGACAGTCGCTCATGCGAGATTACGAGCGTGTTTCCTGAGGATGCAGCTTGCTCGGCTTGTTGCGTAAAAAAATCAGCAGCAGCAGTTTGGTCATAGTCGAAGGCATTGGGCGCAGTCAGAAGTTTGAATGCAACACCTCGATCGACATGGTGCACAGAAGGGCAGGCGCTAAAGAACGCTTGAAGCGTGCTGCTTGCTGCCTTGGCATACCCGATATGTACGATCGTCTTTGGTATTGACATGGCCATTACGAATCACCCATAGCCTGGAGCGGCGGATCGAATCATTTCAGCATTCTCTTGGCAGCATTGGTGAAGAGGAACCTGTTGGCAGTCCAGGTTCGGATGTCTTCTGCTCGGTCGAATCGCCGCCATTTGGAGACCTTTGGATTGCTGATCTTGAATTCGTATTCATCGAGAATATCTCTAAATTGCATGGTGACCAGTCTCATCACTCCTGGAGCGAGTTGTTGCTTCCAGGCGGTCAGGGGCTCCGTTGACAGTTTTCCAGCTTCATGTGATCCGGAGACTGACCAGCCATCTCGTTTCATCGGTGTCCCATGGTTTTCCGTGACTTCAAGGAGGCAAGGGTGATATTCAATCCCAAGCCATTCTGATAGCGATCGCATTTCCGTTTCCGGATCACAGAGCAGCCGATCATAGATCACCGTTCTAAAGTTCTCCGGGTAGAGTCTGGACCACTTTTTCATGAAGTAGTAGCTGTTGCGCATCTCAAGAAGCCTTTGGCCCAGAAATGGGTAGCCATGCTTCTTGTCTAGTTTGCGATGGTCATTGGCGATCCGAACCCGCTCTTTGATTTCTACTTTGCCATGCCGCATGTTGTTGATGGCCGAGTTCAACTGTCCATAGGGATTACGAAGAACATAAATGAACTTGAGGTTGGGAAACCATGACAGTAGTTCTGGTAGGAACTCTGCTTGGTGGACGCCTTTGACCACTACGCGCATCTCGTTGAGAGGTTGTCCCTGATAGTAGGAAGTCGACTCGACGACTGAGGCAATCAATGACTCGAACAAGCCCTTGTCGTTTTGTATCAGTCCTTGATTGAGTCTCGCGCAGATTCGTTCTTTAAAAACCTTGCTATCCAAGGCTATCTCTCGGCCACGCGGAGACGTACTCTGAAACCACTGGTCATTGCAGATCGACTCAATCCGTTTTTCCATCGGACCGATCTCAGGTTTTCTATTACTTGTAAGTGGTTTTATATCCGTGTATCGAAAGAAGTGGAACTCGTTGGTTGGATAGGTGAATAATTCTGGATGCCCATCAAACAGGAGCCGGGTCATCGAAGTTCCAGACTTGCGAAGGCCAGATACGAAGATTGGTGCAGCAATCATTTCGGAACACGGCGATTGTTCAGCTTGTTGCCCATCAATTTGGGTATTCATAAAAGGCTCTTTCCTTGGAATACGAATGTTGTGATGTTATATCGGATGATGGGCGTTCTTTGTTGGCGAGCATGTGGTCGGTTCGTGGCTCAGGATGGCTGTTGAGAGATTCGCACCTTCTCAAGGCGATGAAGCCACGCTGGCCTGTGTATAGAAGCATGCCAGCGGCGATGCGAAACTGATGGAGTGGGGGTCGATTTCAAATGAACTGTTCATCCAAATCAGCGTATCAATTTGGATAACCTGTTGTCAGAAAGGCCTTCAGTGCTACGGAATGCCAATAAATGAGATTTTAAGCTTTTAAAATCGGTCAGTAGGTGATTTTTATTCGATTCAAGGGTATTCCTAGACGACAGTCCTAGTAGGCAGTAACTGGCCAAGGGGAACAAGTATGACCCATATGCCGCGAGAACCAGAGGCCTTTGGAGAACAAGTGGCGCGGATTCTGCATCGTCAGTATCCCGATAGATCTGTAGAGATTGCTGGTCCAATGGACCTCATACTCAATGGTCGCCATCTGTCACTTAGTAATCTCTATCGAATGGTCCACAGCGATCCCACCCGTGGGGTGGATATTGTTGAGAACTATCTAGAGAAGCTCATTGAAGGTGATACGCTTGGGTCGCTCCCATTGCCTCTTTCTGTGGCAAAGCCGCGCATCATGCCGCGTATTCAACCAACGACTATCTTTGAACACCTTGATCGCGAGCAGGTTGCACATGTTCCGTTTGTGAACGACACATGCATCGTGTTTGTGATCGATATGCCGCAAATGACGGTTAGTCTGACCATCGAGCAGTTGATGCGTTGGAACCTAACACCAGAAGAGGTTGACCTTATTGCAAGGCAAAATCTTGATACCTATACACCACGCGTGAGCCTTAAGTTGTTTACAACAGCTGATGGTGGTCGTGCTGCGACCATGACGGTGCAAGATGGCTATGACGCAGCGCGTTTGTTGCTCAATGGTCTACATGAAAAACTGGCGCCTGAACTGTCCGGTGACTTTTATGCCGCGGCACCTGCCAGAGACATGTTGGTGGCATTTTCAGCTGGTCCGCCCGAGTTTCATAATTTGCTCCAATCTCGCATTGAGCGTGACTTCCGCCGGCTGCCTTATCCAATCACAACAGACTTCTTCTTCGTGACGCGCGATGGTGTAGCGGGCACAAAACGGGCGGCATAAGCTGATGCTCATGCTGGTTTACTGAGTGGCCATATGCGATTCTGGGCGACTGAGCGAAGATGCCAGTAAGTGGCTACGATTTAGGCCTTCATGCTGCTGATTATCGATAACTATGATTCGTTTACGTACAACCTAGTCCAGCGCCTCGGCGAATTGGATCAGGGGTTAGAAATCGTCGTGTACCGCAACGACAAAATTTCAGTTGCGCAAGCGAAAGATCTACAGCCGACACATCTCGTGATATCGCCAGGGCCATGTACACCAGCAGATACGGGCGTATGTCCTCAAATGATTGCGGAATTCAGAGGGAAGATTCCAATTCTGGGTGTTTGTCTTGGTCATCAGACCATCGCTGCAGAACATGGCATGCGGGTTGATCGGCATGACGTTCTGATGCATGGCAAGACTTCATTGGTTCATCATGATGGTAAGGGGTTGTATCGCGGATTAAGTAATCCTTTTGAGGCGACCCGATATCATTCTTTGATTGTGGATCCACAGACACTGACAGGCCCATTCGAGCGCAGTGCTTGGACTGAAACAGGCGAGATCATGGGGTTACGCTGGACGGGATCAGGTCACGAATTGGCACCGATGGATGGCGTTCAGTTTCATCCAGAGAGCTTTTTGACCGTTGAGGGGCCTCAGTTGCTGGGCAACTTTATAGGTATGACTGAATCTGTAGAGCCATCTAGTGACAGAAAGATGTCCCCCCCTGCGACTTAAAGACACAATGGGTATAAGTCAGCGCGTTCTGGCGCAATATTCACCAGAGGAGTTCATGCCATGAATAAGTGCAAGACGCAGGTGATTCTGGGCTTGTCTGTCCTGCTGATCAGTGGGTTCGCGTTTGGGCAAACGACACAGCCTGAAATGCCACCAGGGCCAGCTGCTGAGCCTGAGACAACTCAGCCGCCTCCAAGTCGCGAGGCGCGCGATGAGCGCCGCCAGCGGCGATCCCAGGCATCAAATGCATCTGGCAATTCAGGTGTTGAGATGGTGCGTGATGTCGTCTACGGAGAAGCGAAAAGTCGAGATGGTGTAACCGTTCAATTACTCATGGACGTGGCCGTGCCGCAGCGCAGTAGTGAAAAGCTCCTGCCCGCAGTCATTTATGTTCATGGAGGGGGATTTCGAAGCGGGAGTAAAGAGCAAGGTGGGCGCTTCATTGAGTCTCTTGCGCGAGCCGGGTACTTGGCAGCGAGTATCAACTACCGTTTGCTCGGGGTGGCGCCCTATCCAGCGGCGGTGCTCGATGTGAAAGAGTCGGTGCGTTTTCTTCGAAAGAATGCCCAATCACTTGGTATTGATCCAAATCGTATTGGGATTATTGGTGTTTCTGCGGGTGCTCATCTGGCGTCCATGATTGGCGCTAGTAGTGATGCAGCGATCTTTGAGTCGAACCAAGAACATTCGTCTGCAGTGGCCTGCGTTGTAGCAATTGCAGGGACAACTGACTTAGTCAAGTTTATGGCGAAGAAGCCTCCGCAACGTTCTGGGAATCGGTGGATAGAGGCAGCACCGGAAAACCTTGACCATGTGCTACGTGAAGCCAGCCCATTGAGCTATGTGTCAGCCGATGACCCTCCCTATCTTTTTCTGCATGGGACGGCGGACAAGGTGGTGCCAGTTGAACAGTCAAGAGACATGGCACATGCACTTGAATCAGAGAACGTTGAAGTCGTACTGGTGACGCTCGAAGGCGTTGGACACGGTTTCAAGGCTGATT
This sequence comes from Phycisphaerales bacterium, assembly GCA_029268515.1. Classification (NCBI taxonomy): domain Bacteria; kingdom Pseudomonadati; phylum Planctomycetota; class Phycisphaerae; order Phycisphaerales; species Phycisphaerales bacterium. The sequence goes on from JAQWNP010000014.1 coordinate 59,514, forward strand.
CCATGCTCATGCCATTGGCCGAATTCTTGGATGCTCAATTGAATGGCCAGCTTTTGACTGTTGCTAAACAACGGTCTGCGATGCCTGCTGAGGAATCAAGAGAGCGGCGAAATCGCGATCAGCCACGCCGTGAACGGTCCAACTAAGAAGCGTGGGTTGACTATTTGAACGAGCGTCGTGTCATCGTCGGGGCAGGCGTTATCATCTAAGGCAGAACGATTGAGAATGAACAGGGTGCATAAGAGGAGCAGCATCGGTGTCAACATTTGCCGAACAGAACCCGGTTGAACAGGAACATGCTGGTGAAGATTTGGCCCGTGGCCGAGTTCTAGCAGTGCATGATTCGATATGCTCACTTCAGCCCACTGGTACCGATTACCGTATTGACTTGGTGATCAAGGAACAGTCTAGTGCGCCTATGCCGGAAGTTGGTAAGCGAGCGAAAGGGCGCATTACCGCCCAAGCACTTCGCCTCCACCCAGCCACAGCTGGTGGATGTTTTATTGAGCCTCTTGATGGGCCGCCTCGAATCGTTGCCGGACGAATTCGTAGAGTTGATAGACAATCAAGACGCCTGCTTGTCGAGGCTGTCTTGCCATTCTGGATCCAACTCCATAGCAGCGATGATCCTGGCCAATGGGAAGCCGGTCAGATGATCAATTGTTATGTAGAGAGTGGTACTTCATTTGCGATTGACACAAGCAAGTAGTCTCGGCAACCAAAAGCAGTCTTAGTTCGTCGTATTCGAAATGGAACTGTTGGAAGGCACCAGTGCTAGATTTTGTATCAGCCAACGGTATTGCGCAGCGGCGCTTGAAACTGCTTTCTTCGGGCCCAAGAGTCTTATGAACTCCGTACCAGAAGGTGTCTTGGTAATTGCCACAAGCATCATCTGCTGAGGCTTCGCGGTGCTAGAGCCCATCCCCGTGTAGCTTCCTTCCAGAGAGACGATTGTGCTATCTAATCCACCAGTCGTTTTAATCGTAAGGCGACTTGGCTCAGCGGGTGCGCCTTCCTGCGTTCGGAATTGTGAACGCCAACGTCTAATGTTGGCTTCCACTGTATTGCCCGCGGCTTCTGGGAAGCTAAAGACTGAAAGTCGGGCTGGAATGCCGCCATCCGGAGCCAGTATGTTAAATGCGATTTTTTCCATGCCAGAACTTGTTTGGCTCACTTGCTGCCAACCAACAGGCACGGGGCCTGTCACCATATCTAGTCGCGTCATTGAGGTCGCCCAGGTGGCATTCTCAATTGGGCCAGGGAGGCCTGGGATGAGGGTGGCTAGTTCACTGTGAGAGTTACTTGCTGTGTGACTGCTTGTTGCCACGGCACCATTAGGGGGACCAGCAGGCGTGACTGCCAGGCCAGGTTGTGCTGGAATGTTCTGTGCCGATGGTGTCGTTGTGTTTGGTGGGGCCTGGGTCAACGCTGGTGTCGTTGTTTGATTGGGGGCATCACTCCGTGGCGTACTAGCCAGTGGGTGCTCACTGGGTTCCTTTGAGCATGCGGTCGTGAATAAGAGGGCAAAAGCCGGAACAATCAAAAAGAATGGACGTGAGGGCAGGCGCATGGCATCTCTCCAGGTTACAGATGTATACCAACACCTTAGCATGCATCATTGAGCGGCGGCCATTCTGCGGGAAAGGTGGTTCTCAGGGAGTCAATATTGCCTCATGCCTGAATTGAAAAATGTATTTCTGACAGAGCCTGGTATGCCAGCTGAGCGTAGGTCTCTCATTATTGACAGCGGCGTCATTCGCTCCAGTAGCAGCTCTTGTCAGGATGGTCAGCAAATAGATGGTGCCGGTGGTTTTGCGGTTCCGGGGATGATTGATAGCCATCTACACCTTGTGTACGGCGCCGAGTCCCAGCGGCAGCTTGATCTAAGTCGTGTGCGAAATCGAGAAGAATTCGAGCAAGCTGTTTTTGAGCGCCATCAGTTATTGCCTGACGAACAGTGGCTCATCGCAACAGGCTGGAATGAAACCCAGTGGGATCAGCAGGTCCTACCCAATGCATCCTGGTTACGTGTTGCAGGGAATCGACCTGTGGTATGCCACCGAGCTGATTTACATGCCATGGTGGTCAATCAGGCCGTACTTGAGCGAGCTGGCATTGATGATCAGCGTTCTGATCCAGATGGTGGTCAGATTGTGCGATGGACAACTGGCCCCCAACAAGGTTCGGCAACGGGCTTGCTACTGGAAGCTGCTGCTTGGCAATTCGTCAATCCAATCATTCCACCACTGACGGTACAAGAGCGCCGGGAAGCGCTACGCGTTGCACAGCGCCAGCTGAATGCCCAGGGTCTGACTGGCGTACGGAGCATGGAATACCAACGGGAAGTAGAAGAGGTGCTGCTGCCGATGCGCGATGATCTGACCTTGCGTACGCGCGTGGTCTTACTCGATCGTGACTGGCCTTTGGATACAACTTTTGCTGAAGCGTTTAAAGATGACGATATGCTTGCAATGGCAGGGCACAAAGCCTTTGTCGATGGCACCATGGGTTCAGGAACTGCCAGATTGCATGCTCCATATACTGACGCGCCCAGTGCTTTGGGGCAGTGGGTTGAGATGGCGACCGACAACACTTTTGAAGCGTGGGGGGCCTTCTTGGCCGAGCAAGGGTATACCCCAGTTATGCATGTCATTGGTGATGCGGCGCTGACGCGAGCAATTGATATGGTTGAATCGCATCAGTGGCGTACGCCACCAACATTTGAGCATGCTCAGCAGATTGCCTGTGATGATATGGCTCGACTGTCAGGCAGATTCGTATCAATGCAACCTGAGCACCGACGTGTCGATGCAGCCGCACTGGTTCACAAGCTCGGTGCCACACGTATGCAGCAGAGTTTTCCATTTCGTTCACTCGTCGATCACGGTGCCGTCTTAGCATTTGGTTCGGACTGGCCAGTCGTGACCAGTGATCCCTGGCAAGGCATGGCCGCAGCCATGATCTGTCCGAGTTTGGATGGATTTGATCGCACGCAGCAACTCACCGTTGAAGAGAGTTGGCGTGCTTATACGCATGATGCAGCAAGGATCTGTGGTTTTGATCGATCTGGAGCACTCAAGCTGGGGCACTTTGGCGACATTACGGTCATCGATCAAGATCCACGCGAGCTGGACTGGACATGCCAGCGGCCCAAGATTCTTTTGACGATCGTGGGTGGTAAAGTGGTATACGATGGACGTTGAGCAGATATGAATGACGAACTCACACATCTTGATCAAGCAGGTCGAGCCCAGATGGTGGATGTCTCGAAGAAGCCACCAATGCACCGTCGCGCCCAGGCAGAAGGATTCTTTTGTTGCCAAGCTTCCACACTGGATCGCGTGATGGAGGGCGATCTGCCCAAGGGTGAAGTTCTGGCGGTGGCTCGCATTGCAGGTATCAATGCTGCGAAACAGTGTGACAGTCTCATTCCGCTGGCCCATTCACTGCGCCTTGATCAGGTAGCGGTGTACTTTGAGCGTGCTGGCGATGACCGTTTGCGCGTGCGGGCTGAGGCGGTCGCAACTGGCCCCACTGGTGTGGAGATGGAGGCGTTAACGGCTGTAAGTGTCGCATGTCTCACGCTCTACGACATGACGAAAGGTGTCGATCGCCAGCTGCATCTCCAGGACATTCGTCTGGTGAGCAAAGAGAAGACGCCAATCTAGTCGTGGCTGCGAATTCGATCGGCGGCCCGTACGGCTTGGCAGAATGCTCGGATGGCGCCGTGGTCCTTGACGCCAGGTGCTGATTCAACACCACTGCTGATGTCGACGGCCCATGGCCGCAAGAGTGTGATGACATCGCCGACATTGTCGGGCGTTAAGCCACCGGCCAGGATCAATGGACTGGTGAGCGTGTGGCGTATATCAACCAGGGGCTGATAATTGAAACTGGCGCCACCGCCAGCTGAGGCACCATCAACCAAGACGGCATGAATCCCGGGGTGCTCTTGCCAGCGGTTGAGATGTGAACGACTAAAAGGAAAGCCGCGGATGACAATTGTTTTGGGCATCTGAGCAGATAGAGACGCAATGACTGATTCACTTTCTTGCCCATGCAGCTGAATTGCATCGACTGGTAATTTGGCGATCTCTTCGCTGGGTGCGTCAACATAAACGGCAACCGAAGTCAAAGTTGAAGGCGTCTGTGCCAGCAACGCCTTGGAAGTCTCCAAATCAACATATCTTGGTGAGTTCTTGGCTCGGACAAAGCCAATACCATTGGCACCTTCTTGAGCAGCCACCTCAATGGCCTCTGGAGTGGATACGCCACAAATTTTTATCAGTGTGACGCGCGGTTGACCGTCAGCGATTGTTTTTGGAGGAAGTGTGAGTGTCATTAATCGCCGATTTCTTGAGTGAGATCATCAGCCAGCTTCTGCTGGGAAGATTGACGGAGTTTGCCGCGGAGCTCCTTGAGCAGAACCCGGGCTCGCTCGGGCCGTTGTAATCGTCTGAGGTAAAGTACCGCGAGCATGAGTTTGACCTGAGGCACCTGTATAGAGTGCTTATATTTTTGTAAAAAGAGCTCGTAGGCTCGTGCAGCAGTTTCATTTTCGTTGTCCGCGCAGAGTTGACTCGCAATATCCATTTGATGAGCTTCTGGCAACGTGGCTTCTGGATCGACTTCGAGAAGGGCTTTGTATCGACCGGCGCCTTCGTTGAGTTCATGCTTCCGAATCAATACCCCAATCTGAGCTTTCGCTCGAGCGGCGGCTTCCTGAGCGGGGGTGAGGGGATCTGCGTTGAAGGACGATTGTTTGCTGGGAGGCTTGTTGTTGGATTTCATCGCTGGCGGCACATCGGTGTCAGGCTTTTCCCAGGTCACACCCTTCTGCTTGTTCACCTCACGTCTGAAAATGGCGCGACGTCTAGACTGCTTCCAGATCCAAAGCAGGTCAAAATCGCTGCTCTTTACAAACTTCGTGGCAAGAAGCACCATCGCTAATGTGAAGCCATAAACGTACCCAGCAATATGGGCGAGGTAAGCAACACGAGCTTCATTGCCTGTAATGAGCTGAGTGGTCTGACTAAAGAGATCAATGGCAAAATACAACAGGATGAGCCACAGGCTGGGAATCTGATAAATACCGATGAGGAAAAAGACCAAGATCACGCGAACACGACTGCGAGGGAATAAGACGAGAAAGGCCCCAGTGACAGCGGCAATACTTCCGCTAGCGCCAATCACAGGGCTCGTGGACCAGGCTCCATGGACGATGGCAGCAACAATGCCGCCGATCAGATAAAAGGCCAGGAAGCCGATGCGACCCATTCGATCTTCGACGGCACATCCGAATATCCATAGAAAGACCATGTTGAACAGCAGGTGAAAAAGATCATCTGGTGCATGCAAGAACTGGTAGCTGATGAGCTGCCACCAGACAAAGTTCTCGCTATGGAACCGGCCCCAAGCCGTGAAGTCGCCGGTGGTGTAGAGGCTATAGAAAGCACCCAGCAGCATGATCAAATAGACCAACATATTGGCCACCAAGAGTGCCTGGGTGACGACTGGGCGTCGTTTGAGATTGACTTCGGTCTTGAGTGGGAAAAGCATTGTTGAAAATTAATCTAGGCCATTCTTGGGCGGTTGGAACCAAATATGGCTTGGTTACTGGTTTTGCATAGTCTATGCGGAGGATCTCTTAGGCTCATCCTATTCATCTGGTTGGCGATTGCCCAGCAAGTAGGGGGGCTCTATGATGGAAGCTTAGTCCGGGTGGCGAATCGGATCTTCGCCAAATGACCCTCAGTTTATTTTGTGAGATATCACTAGCAGGCTCCAGCAAGGAGTCGGGAGTTGACTATTGACTGCTGTATCGACCGGTATGCCAGGTGTTGATAAGGGACTTGAGCACACAATTGCCTCAGAATCAGAGATGTCATTCATCGATGGTGGGAAGGGTATTCTTGAATACGTGGGTATTCCAATTGGTGAGCTTGCTCAAAACTCCTCCTATGAGGAAGTTGTCTACCTGCTTTGGAATAAGAAACTACCTACATCTGCAGAGCTCGAATCATTCATCAAAGAAATTCGTGATGCGAGTGATTTGCCAGAACAGATGTGGGATTTTATCAAGCAGATACCAGTCGATGCGCCACCGATGTCAGCGTTGCGGACCATGGTTTCGGCGCTCAGTCTCTACGACGCAGATGCAGAGTCGGAGTCCTTGGAATCCAATCGTAATAAATCCATACGAATTCTTGCCAGTATGCCAACCTTGATTGCAAACTTTGATCGGCACCGCAAACATCGCGAGTTTATTCGGCCAGACAAGAATTTATCGATTGCGGCGAGTTTCATCAAAATGCTAACTGGCAAAGAGCCTACCGACAGTATGGCTAACGCACTTGATACATGCTTGGTTTTACATGTTGATCACGGTCTCAATGCATCTACGTTTGCAGCCATCGTGACAATTTCCACACTCAGCGATATGTATTCAGCAGTGACCACAGCCATTGGCACATTGAAGGGGCCACTGCATGGTGGTGCAAACGAGGCCGTGATGCGCATGCTCCAAGAAATTGGAGAGCTCGACAAAGTTCCAGCCTTCATCGAAGGTAAATTGGAGCGAAAAGAGAAGATTATGGGCTTCGGGCATCGTGTTTATAAAGTATGGGATCCACGAGCCATCTATCTACGCGGCTTTGCTGAGCATCTGGCAGCAGATACAGGCAACGAGAAGCTATTTGCGATGAGTGATGCCATTGAAAAGATTATGGAACAGCGAGTTGGTGATCGAGGCATCCATCCAAATGTGGATTTCTTCTCCGCCACCACCTATCGATCACTTGGTCTTGAGATAGATTTGTTCACGCCTATGTTTGCAATGAGCAGAGTAGCTGGTTGGGCAGGTCACTGTATGGAGCAGCTGGCAGACAATCGTATTATGCGGCCACGTTGTGCCTACACAGGACCACATGATGCACCGTATACACCAATCGAAAATCGTGGTTAGTACTTAGCCGCTTTTCTTTTCTGTCATTTGTGGGTACATGAGTATCCGGTCATGGCTCAGTAAAATGATGTCGTGAGCGCCGTCATTGGTCATGTCTGTAATGATGACCTGGCTAGGCTCGTATTCTCTTCCCGCTCCACCAGAGAACAGCTTTGACTCGAAGACCTGGAAGCCTGTGACATATTTCAGATCGCCGTTCTTGGTAAACGTGAAGATCTCTAGCATCTGTTCGCCACTATCGAGTGACACCATGTCGGTATAGCCGTCGGCATTGACATCACCGACAGAGAGCTCATGTTGCATGCGGCGTTCTTCATCGGTTCGCCAAGTGTTTGCTTCCTTGAGTGAATAACGATCCCCACTCAAGCGAATGACGGCAAAACCACTCTTGCCGATGGCAAGCACATCCGCATCGCCGGACCCAGCAAATGAGCCTGAGTAGATCGGGCCAAAATCAAAGTTCCTGACCGAGATGGCCTCTTTTTCGCTCCAGGGGCCCGTGGTGTCATTTTCTGAGTTCATAATCAGGAGACGGTCATTTTCTTTGTCTGCAACGAGCAAGTTGCCATCGGGCAAGAGGTCGATCGCGACGAGATCGGCAGTTGAATCATGGGCGTTAATTTGCTCAATGACCTGCCATCCAGGACTAATGCCATTTCCCGGGTTCGGTTCGTAGCGGACACCCCGTACAAAGTTCTTATCTGCGATCAGGAGCTCTGCTTTTCCATCGAAGTCGATGTCTTTGACGGCGGTGTTGTCGCTTCCAGCTGCTTTGACCAAGCCGTATTGACCCATGCTGTCTGATTCAACCATTTCAAAGCCATCATCAGTTGCATGCATCATGATCATGGGCCGGTCAGGGGTCATCAGTAGGAGGTCGGTCTTTCCATCCTGATCTGCATCAATAGCAAGAATGGCCTCTGGCGACTTTGTCAATTTGCCAAGTTCAAAACTGCGCCGTTGGCCATCCATATCAATCAGATCGATCATGTAATCACGGGTGGACTTGCCAATGACAGCGACGGACATTCCATCATTGAGTTCGACAAGACTCAGCGCCAGTGGCGTGTGCCCGTCGGAAAGATTGAGTGGTCGTGGGAAGGGGATCTTGCCATCGGCGGTGACATCGCTCCGTCCAACCACGCCTTCTTTTTCGCTCAGCACAAAAATCTCTGCCTGAGGATCATCATCAACATTGCCAGCGACGACTGATTTGACATCGGAAAGACCGGGATGCAGAACGCCAGCCTGCATACCTTTACCGGGGGTTTGCCGGTAGATGGCCAGGGCATTGGCTTCTGTGTCCGTGGCAACGAGATCTAAGAGTCCATCACCATCGGTGTCGATGACTGTTTGTTGGCGGCCTCGATTAGAGGGGTCGGTAAAGCTCTGGACTCTTAGCGAGGCTTCTCGATCGCCGGTTTCGGCGACGGCTTCTTTACTCACTTTATACAAAACGATACGTTTTGAGGCCTTCTCAATAACGGCCATACGCGCGGCGGGGTCATCGGGAAGTGTCACAGAGATGAACTCGCGTAGGGCGGGCATTTCAAATGGAATTTGACTGCCTATCGTCTTCATGCCTTGTTCAGTACTGCCAAGCCAAAGTCTGACAGGTGCTGAACTTTCTGGAATGATTCCAGCGACATCTGTTTGTCCATCGCCGGTGAAATCTGACAGTCTAAATGCAGCGATACCTTCACCGGATGACAGCACCGTCTCTTGGCCCAGCTGATCGCCATCCATGGGCCAAATCCAGATGTCGCCTTCAACGAGACTCACTAATTCTGGTGCTGAATCACCGATGAGATTTGCCACAGCGAACCCGCTTCGATTGGCGGTGAGGTTTTTGACGCGGTGGCGACGGCTGGTCTCAAAATTCCCCAGTGATGTCTGTTTGAGGAAGACAATCTCATCAGGGCTGCCAGCATAGATCAGGTCACTGAGTCCATCATTGTCAAAATCATGGATCGCAATGGCCATGACCTTATGCATGACTGAAATCTGTTCACGGTTAAACCGCCAGTGTTCGGGCAGTTCGTTGGCATGTTTGGGATTGGCTTGTTCAGAGGAGGGGCTTGCATTTTCTTTCTGCGTGAGCAGATCAATTCGGCTTGCACGGTTGTTGATTGCAATAAGGTCTTTCAGGCCATCATTATTAATATCGCTGATATAGATGGGTCCTGCGTCTCTGCCAATTTTAATCACTTCGAGGCCACCAAAACCAAAGTGATCTGCCAGATCTGATTCCTGGCCCATGAGTGTGGTGGGAAGGCAAAAAGTCAGTAGCAGGCATGATGACAGAATAGAACGTGGCATAGAACAAGCTCCTCAGTGGTTCGCCAATGGTCAGTACGCTCCTGACGTACGTGGAACGCAGTCCAGAGAGGGATATACTACACTATGCGGTCTCGGCCATCTGGGGCCGCTGCGTGTATTTTTATGATCTGCTCATGCCGGAGAATGTTATGCCAAATAGGATTAATTCATCGTTCTTTTGTCTGGCCTTGGCTATCGCCTCGACGCTGTCAGCGGGTGTATTAGCAGACATCATTACTCTTAATGGCGGTGCTGAAGTCAAGGGCACAGTCGTCAAGCGTAATGATCGTGCGATCTGGATCGATGTGGGGCCCGAAATTCTGATGTTCAACGTCGAGGACGTTGGCAATGTTGATCTTTCTGAATCAGAAGGCGTCATGAAAGTGAAGTCTGATTCGTTGTTCCGCACAGCAACAGATCTGCCAGAGCTGAGTCCACGCGAGCAGGCAAAACGCATTGGTCCAGCGGTCATCAAAGTCTCTACACCTGGAGGCTTGGGATCAGGGGTCATCATTAACGACAAGGGCAACGCTATTACGAATGCCCATGTGATCCAAGGCGAAACGAATCTAAGAGCAACGGTCTGGATCACACAGCCAGATGGCACGCTCAAGCGAGTCGTCATGGAAGATATCGAGATCGTTGCAGTCAATAATCACTTGGATCTTGCGCTTCTTCGTATTCCGGAACTTGATTCCAAAGGCACCGCATTTGCTCCGCTGGAGCTTGCAGAGTCAGTGGAGATTGGTCAGCCCGTTTTTGCGATTGGAAACCCGCTTGGTTTAGAGCGAACAATGAGTCAAGGGGTGATTTCAACAACGCAGCGAAGTTTTGATGGAATCACTTACATTCAGACTGATGCAGCGATTAATCCAGGTAACTCTGGCGGGCCACTGTTCAACACCAAAGGTGAGGTGGTCGGAATTACAAACATGGGAATCCTTGGTGGTGAAGCACTTGGTTTTGCAATACCAACAAGGTATTTGAAAGATTTTATTCGCAATCGCGAAGCATTTGCGTACGACAAAGACAACCCCAATTCTGGGCATCGTTATCATCCGCCGCCTTCCCGTGAGGCTTTTGGGCCATCTCCGGGTCTTGATGATTCGACGTCTGTGGCAGAGTAAGAGCGACTTTCCTCCTTATGAAGGTTGAGAATTGGGTCTATTGACTAGCTGGAAGCGAATCCGAGAAAGGATGACTCTTTGATGAAGTACATATTGGTTGGTGCGACAATATTGGGTGCAGCAAGCCTGGTTCAGGCAGACATTACGATGGCAGAGCTGTCGCCGAAAAACTCTATTGTCGTTGCTGGTTCAAACAACATGGAAAAAATGGTTGAGCAGGCAAAAGCGAGTGGTCTGATGGATATCTGGGAAGACGAGCGTCTCCAAGGTGTTCGAGATCAAATGAACGAGCAGATGCTTGATCAAATGAAAGAGTTCAAGGAACAGTTGGATATTGAGGAGATGCCACCTTGGCCGAACGGGCCCGTGGGCATGTCAGTTTTCAGTGTGACTGATCCTGAGACAGGATTCACAGATCCTGGTGTTCTCGCGTATGCCTCGTATGACGGCGACTCTATCGCATTGGCGAAAGATGTTCTGGACAAGCTGATCGAAAAGGCTGAGGCAGAAGGTGAGATTGAGGTTGAGGAAAGTGATCTCGCTGGAGCAGATGTCCGTATTTTGCGAGCAAAAGTCAAAGAAGGCCCATGGGATTCTTTCCCAGCGATGTATCTGTTCCAGAAGGATGGGCACTTTCTTATTGGCAGCGACAGCGAGAGCGTCGCCCAGGCAATCGAAGTTATCGGTGGCGGTGATTTAGAAATGCTCAGCGCCGACAGTAACTACCAAGGCCTGCAAGAGCTGATGGGAGATAAGGGTGCTTACGTTTGTGTCATGATGCCTGCCGTTTGGGACATGGTTGCCAGTACGGATAGCACTGGCATGTTCTTTATGGTCCAACCAACGATCAGTGCACTTCTTGGTGATCTGAAGTCAGTAGGTATGAGCATGGGCATGAATCATGGATCAGCCATGATCGAGGCGCAAATGGCCGCTTATATGCCAGAGGGCAAGACCGGTTTGATGTCTTTGATAGGCAAGAATGCAACGGTGGGTGATCTGCCGAGTTTCGTATCAAGTAACACGATCTCTGTGAGCGAGATGTCGGTCGATTTTGCGGGCATTATGCCGATGATGCAGAAGATCATTCGCTCGAGTCCAATGCTGGCCATGCAGGCACAGGAAATGATGACAGAGTGGGAGCCTCGCCTGACCAAGTTGTTTGGGTCGATGGGCACACGTGTTTACAACGTGACCGCCGCGACAAAGCCCTACTCCATGGAGACCATTCACAGCACCTATGCGTTGGAGTGCAAAGATGCTCAGGCCTTTGAGACGGCGCTGGCAGAAATTGCTCCAATGGCAGGCATGCAGCCTCGCGATTTTGTAGGCAATCGAATCTACTCCATGAACGCAGGTGGGGCAGGCGCTAGCTTTTCAATCGGTATCGGCGGTGGCTGGGTATTTATGGGCACCGATCAGTCAGTTGAGCAAGGATTGCGGAGTGCTGGTGCTGGGGATGTTGGAGCATTTTCAACCAACGCCAGTTTCCGGACTGCCATGGCCACGCTGCCAGGTGACTCATTTGTGAGCTGGAGTTATACCGAGATCGTCGAATATCTTGAACTTGCGGCCGTGGAGATGGAAGCTGGGCATAAGGAAATGCTTGAGCAAATTAGGCAGTTTGATCCTGATGCAGCCGACGAGATGGCTGCTGAAGGCTTGGATTCTCCAATGAAGGATATGGATATGGAGCTTCTTCGCGAGTACTTTGGTGCGGTCGTGTCTGAGACGAAGTCTGTTGAAAATGGCTTTGTTGGTAAGTTCTATGTACTTCCAGGAACCAAGCGTCAGCAGGGCTAATTTGTAACAACATCAGTTGAAAAAATAGCAGGGCCTCTGATTCGTCAGAGGCCCTGTTTCATTTTTGGTGCGTTTTTGATCAGGCAATAGTGAGCTTGGAAGCTCTTCATAGACGACGGCTTGTCAGTCTATGCCCAACTGAAGCAGTAAAAGAGGAACGTGAAGAAAAGATCTGCAATCACAACCGCAACAATCGTCTCAACAACAGTGTTGGTTGTGGCACGACCAACGCCTGCGGCACCTCCCGATACCGAGAGGCCGTTGTAACAAGCGATGCACCCCAGAATGATGCCAAAGACACCTGCTTTGACAAGTCCTGTGACAAAGTCTGCTACATCGAGCTGCATCAGCGTGTTGGCCTTATAGACTTCATATGGTACGTCCATAAATTCAATAGCCATGAAGCCAGCGGCGACCACTGCTATGACGTCCCCGAACACCGTGAGCAGAATAAGGCTCAGGGTTGTTGCCAGCACGCGTGGTACAACAAGAAAGCGAATTGGATTAAGCGCATGAGCTTCCAGTGCTTCGATTTCTTCGCCGACAACCATCGTGCCCAGTTCTGCGGCAATCGATGCACCTGCAAAGCCAGTGAGTACGATGGCAGAGATCAGTGGCCCTAGTTCCTTGAATACGGCAATGCCGACAATATTTGCGATTTTGTCGACCTGCCCAAATTCAGCAAGGGGTCCTTCCATCTGCAAAGCGAGTATGAGGCCAATGCAGGCACAAACTAATAAGACGATGGGGAGCGATCGCACGCCAACTCGAATGATTTGTGTTACGAGGGCAGCTCGGCCAAATCGAACACGACGGTTGGTGGCTGATCGATAAACCCAAATAGCGACGGCTGACATGACGGTGGCAACGCCCCCGATCAATTCCAAGATGCCTCGTATCAGATGCCAGATTGATACCCACATGGCGCCCCATCGCTCAATGATGCGATAGGGAACCGAGTGTCTTGTCGTAGTCGCATTCTCTGTCATCAAAACCGTCTCGGGTGGCGAGCTTACTTAGTGTTCAATGCCTCTTCGATGCAATTGACGATGGTGAATACCATATCAAGTCTGGCGATCTCAAAGATTGAACGGACGCGTTCTTGTAAGTTGCACAGCACAAGCTTTGAATCATTGCGCCTTGCCACTTGCATGCCTTCCACAAGTGTCGCAACACCTGATGAATCCATGTAGGGCACGTTAGTGAGATCGATGACAAGCCGCTCAGGCATTTGGGCTTGAACTTCTCCAAGCCGCGTGCGTAGCGAGGCAGCACAGGATAGATCGATATCACCAGTTGGCATCACAATCGTGGTTGTGCCATTGACTTCGATATTCAGATTGAGTTCCACCCCATCATTCATGTTGGTGCTGGCTTTCTTTTTGATTTTCCATTGATGGTGAGACTTTCTGGGCTTGATTGCCCATTCCTTGCTTACACATGGTCAAGCTCATGCCACCCTCTGAACGCATAGCGTAAGACACATCGTCCATGACTTCATTGATAATGTACACGCCGAGGCCGCCTGGACGTACCTCAGCGAGATCTCGAGAGCGGATCGTAATTGGATCGACCTGTTTGGCCAGATCTTCGATCAGGAAGACTGCTGAGGGCGGCGTCTGGTTTTGAGTCTCTGTGAACATGGCTGAAAGCCAGATAGGGCCATCCATTCGTCGCTCATAGCCATGATTAATGACATTGCAGAGGGCCTCATCAATGGCCAGTCCAATCTGATTGCACTCCAGCTCAGAGAACCCAAAACGCCCAGCAGCATGCGAAATCATGGCACGTACCCCAGCCAGCAAGCGTGGATCGCTCATCAACTGAACGGATAACTGAGCATCTTGTTTTGGGTTTGCTTTCATATTGACCTATGAACCTGCTGTTCATTTTTTGCGAGGGTTACTTCTGTATACCTGAGGCCAGATCTGTGGGCGGTGGGGCTAAGGTCTGGCCCCAACTAATCCAACGCAACATGGCTGGCCTCCTGATGGGACGAGGTTCATCATACTGATAACCCATTCTATCGCCGGTTATCTCGCTCAGCACATTGATGGCTGCAAATCGAACGGCTGGGTCACCAGCGTCGAGCTGCTGTATCAGCAAAAGCCGGGTCTTGGTGTCCTCAGTGCCGCGGGCGGCCAGGATTCCGCGAATACGAGCGCCGCTATCGGTGCCAGTGAGCGTGGCCGGAATAGTGGGTGCAGCGCAACTGGCCATCAATAGGCTCAAAAGGGCAATGAGTGGTAAGTGGCTTCTCCCGTTCATCTGCTCAGGATACGCCGTATCGCCCCCAGAAAGCAATCGACCTAGCTGCAAGCAGGCATGGGAGGTACACTTGCCCCCTTACTCCCTGGTCGCCTCTCAAGAGGCATTTCTCCTTCGTGACGGATTGCATGACGATTGATCTAGCTCATGTCCACGCTGCTGCGGCCCAGGCTGACGTAGTGCCTATTCTGGATTTTGGAAGTCAGTACGCGCAGTTAATCGCTAGACGGGTGCGCGAAGCTGGGGCTTTCAGCATTCTGCTTGCGCCGGACACACCGGTTGATGTTTTGGCCCAGCTTAATCCCAAGGGCATTATCTTGTCTGGTGGGCCATCAAGTGTGTCGGCGGCGAATGCCCCAGTCTGTGATGACCATCTCTTTGAGCTGGGCGTTCCAATCTTGGGCATCTGCTATGGGATGCAGCTTGCATGCGAAATTTTGGGTGGGCGAGTCGATGCCGCTGAGGCTCGTGAGTATGGTCGGGCGCGACTTGAGGTGATGCAGTCAGGCGGACTTCTAAAAGGGCTCCCAGAGAAGACGACTGTTTGGATGAGCCACGGCGATCAAGTGCAGCAGTTGGATAAGCACTTTGACACGCTTGCCCGCACGGATACTTGTGCGTATGCAGCTGTTCGCCATAAAGAGCTTCCTCTTTATGGTCTTCAGTTTCATCCTGAGGTGACACATACACCACACGGAATTCAGATCTTCCGTAATTTTCTATACGAGATTTGCGGATGCCGCGGGTCTTGGAAGATGAGTAATTTCTTGGAGACCGCTTGTGATCAGGTTCGTGAGCAGGTTGGTAATGGCCACGTCATCTGCGGGCTCAGCGGGGGTGTTGATTCGTCGGTCGTCGCTGCATTGCTGGCTCGAGCACTCGATGATCAGCTGACTTGTATCTTTGTCGATAATGGTTTGCTTAGAAAAAATGAACGAGAACTGGTTGAATCGACATTTAGGGATCACTTTAATATTGATCTTAAAGTGGTCGATGCGACAGCTCGTTTTTTAAAGGACCTCGAAGGTGTCACAGATCCGCAAGAGAAGCGGCGTCTGATTGGGCATCGTTTTATTGATGTATTCAAGGAAGAGTCTGAGAAGATTCAGGGCCTATCTGGTCAAGACCGTGAAGGATCTTCCCCGTGCAAGACTCAGTTTCTTGCGCAGGGTACTTTGTACCCGGATGTCATTGAATCTGGGCATGGTCATGCTGGTACAGCGGCCAATATTAAGTTGCATCATAATGTTGGTGGATTGCCTGAGGACCTTGGGTTTGAGTTGGTGGAACCACTTCGTGATCTCTTTAAAGATGAAGTGCGAAAATTGGGTGAGGTGCTCGGGCTTCCCGGTAGGATCATCTGGCGTCACCCGTTTCCAGGCCCAGGCCTTGCGGTGCGTATTATTGGTGAAGTGACACCCGAACGTCTTGATCTGCTTCGAGAATGTGATGAGATTGTTCTGGAAGAAATTATTGCGAACGAACTTTATCGTGTGACTGACCAGGTCTTTGCGGTTCTGCTGCCAGTCCAGTCAGTTGGGGTGATGGGAGATGGCCGGTCCTATGAGTCTGTGGTGGCGGTGCGTGCAGTGGAGACTCAGGACTTCATGACCGCGGACTGGGCGCGAATCCCTTATGACATCCTGGCGACCATCTCAAATCGGATCATCAATGAAGTGCCAGGTGTAAATCGTGTCGTCTATGACATTTCAAGTAAGCCACCAGCTACGATAGAGTGGGAGTAGTTTTGCTGGTGTAGGCCATAGATCGCCTTGATTTCGAACAGTTTTGGCTGAAGGTAGTAAGAAGAAATGAAAAACTTCACTACGAAAGTTTTGTCCTGTGCAGACATTTTATTTCTTCCATTTATTCTCTTGGCGGCATTGCTACTCAAGGCTTACAGGCGTTTGGGGTCGAAGCACTTAAGAGCAAGTACCAAAATGCTAAAAAGATTGGGCGTGTTCCCGATCATAGACCAGTACTACGAGCCAATGTTCAATGATGCCAATCTAACCAAGTCTTTGGCAGACAAGAGAGTTCTTCCAGGTCTCGATTTCAGAGAAAATGAACAGCTCAAATTGTTAGAAGAGCTCACTTTCCAAAATGAATTTGATGAGTTTTTAGAGGGCGAGAAAACAAAGCCTGCGGAAATGGCGTTTTGTTTAGGTAATGGAGCTTTCGAGTCTGGAGATGCCGAGTTCTTGTTCAATTTTATTCGGCACAGCAAGCCAAGGAAGGTTGTAGAAATTGGATGCGGTTCAAGTACAAAGCTCATTTCTCATGCTTCACAGTTAAACGAAATAGACACAGGTCAAATGTGTAACCACATTTGCATTGAGCCATACGAACAGTCATGGCTTGAGGGCTATCCTAAAATTAGTTTAATGCGAAGCAAAGTAGAGGACGTTGATTGCGAGGTATTTGAAAGTCTTGAAGAAGGCGATTTCTTATTTATAGACTCGTCTCACATCATTCGTCCTCAGGGCGATGTGTTGCATGAGTACTTGCGAATTATTCCCACGTTATCAAAGGGTGTGACTGTTCATGTGCATGATATATTTACGCCACGAGATTATTTAGATGTTTGGTTGCGTGAGAACGTCATATTTTGGAATGAACAATATCTTTTAGAGGCCATGCTTAGTAAGAACTCTTCTTACGAAGTTGTAGCCGCTCTTAATCTGCTGAAACATGAGTATTTTTCAGATCTTAAGAAGGTGTGTCAGTATCTGACAAGCGAGAGAGAGCCTGGTTCTTTTTACTTTAGAGTGTCCAGATAAGCGGTCATGAGTATTGTCAATGAGCGGCACCATGTACAAGTTAGAATGGCGTGGACTATTGACTTTCAGCAAGAACGCAAGCGTAGATAAATGTGCAGAGTAGCGAAGGTGTTACACACGACTCACGCATGAACTATGAGTGGTATAGAAATAGAGTAGAGAAGGCCATCGATGCGTTACTGCTGGGCCGTACTAAAAGGCCAGCCTGAGACAACGAAGTCATGGCAAAGATTAACGGCGTGGGTTTCTATGAGAATTTCCGCGTGGTCTGGGGTGTGTTGGTGGCGTCTTCTTTTTTGGAATATCGGCTTCGGCTGCCGGGGTCTCACTTTGACCAGGCTGTCCATATTCGGCAAAGACCATCTGGCCCACAGAAGTCTGCAACGTGTTGCTGACATCGACCATAATGGACTGGCCAACGCTACCTCCAGCGCCGTCGATGACAACCATCGTTCCATCGGGAAGATACCCAATTCCCTGAGATGGTTCTTCGCCAACGCGCACGACAGTGAGTTGCAATTTTTCGCCCGGCGTTGCCTGCGGTCGTAGGGAATGCGAGAGAGCGTTCAGATTAAGGATCGGAATGTTCTTGATCCGGGCGAGTTTTTCGAGGTTGTAATCTGTCGTAACGATTCGGAATTGAGATTGGGCAGCAAGTTCAATGAGTTTGTTGTCGACGCCAATCGTTGGGAAGTCGGTACTGTCAATGGAGAACTGAGTGTGTGGTAGTTGTTGAAGGCGGCTGGCTGTGGCGAGGCCTTTTCGTCCCTTGGCTCTCTTGCTTGAATCACTTGAATCAGCAAGAGTTTGCAGTTCCATCAGTACAAACTCCGGCGCCACAAGAGGCACTTCAATCATGCCGGTTGAAACAAGCGGTTCGATTCTAGAATCTATGAACGCTGATGAATCTAGTAAGAGTGGCCGACTTCCGCGTGACTGTTTTGTGAATTCGATATAAGGCACAACTAAACGAAAGCTATCTTTTGTGGTCAGCACGATGGAAATACACAAGTAGATGATGCTAATGCCAATAGCGATCTTGATGATCTGAAAGGTCAGCGAAGTGGATTCATCCTCGGCAGTCCAAGAGATCGCTATCAGATCAAGAAGTGCTCCTACCGCAACAGTTGCTAAGAGCCCCGTAATGAGTCCGACTAAAATACTGAAAATGGAAGCAAGTTTTTTGTCAGGGGTAAGAATGTCAAATGCAACAATGACTGCTCCGAAAATCATGACGGAGATAACACCGTTCCATTGCTCTCCACTAATGATTTGTTGGTGGCTGGTGCTGTCCCCAAGGAAAATGACCACGGTCACAGCGAGCAACAGGCCGAGGTAGATGGCTCTCAATGTAAATAAGACGAGATGGCTAGAGCGCTCCCTGGCTCCCTGTGCGTTGAGTGATGGTGCATCGACTTTCAACGCGGATATTTCAGCATCTTGTTGCTGGTAGGCGTCGCCTTGGGTGTGGGACTTTTCATTCATGGCTCGTTTAGTGTAACGCTGTTATGCCAGTGTCTCACTTGATTTGGTCTTGAGTCAGGGGGAACGGGGGGGATACGGGAAAATTGGGATTGGTAGGGCGATCTCACGGGTTGCCTACGGACAACGGCTGGGGACATCTGGAGCAAAATGGAAGGCAGCATTGGTGTCTGCCTGCTGAGTGAGCTAGTATGCTCGTTCTAAGGTGTCTCAGGATGACGGCCGGGCCCATTGGACGGTCTGCTCGTGAATCTGGTCAGGGCTTGATCGCAGCAGCCATAAGCGGTGTAGTCCGGGCCGCTGGTGTCCTGGCCGTCTTCCCAGGACATCTCTTGTAAGTTCATGATGAAGGTGCCTCGCTCGTGTCCTATACCGTACTTGCTCGCCGATACCGGTCGCGCAGCTTTGATGAGTTGATTGGACAGCAGCATGTCGCTCGCACGTTGCGGCATGCCATCGATAACGATCGAACTGCGCATGCCTATTTATTCTGTGGTACCCGTGGTGTCGGTAAGACTTCCATGGCACGGCTGCTTGCAATTGCCCTCAATGTCACAGATGACTTACAGGCTGCCGACGATATCAAAAACGCGATTCTGCAGGGTAATGATCTTGATGTCATTGAAATCGATGGTGCCTCAAACCGTGGCATCAACGAAGCGCGTGACTTAATTGCTTCAGCTGGCTTAGCTCCAGCACGATGCCAATATAAAATCTACATTATCGATGAGGTCCACATGCTGACCCGCGAGGCCTTTAATGCCTTGCTTAAGACGATGGAAGAGCCTCCATCACATGTGAAGTTTATTCTCTGCACAACTGAGCCACATCGAGTGCCCGCAACCATTCAAAGCCGATGTCAGCGATTCGATTTTCGCCCTGTTTCGGCGGATGATATTGCCGCACATCTTGCCAAAGTGGTGGCGGCAGAGGGATTGAAGGCTGATGCAGAGGCCTTGATAGAAGTAGCCCGGATGGGTGATGGTTCCGTACGCGATGCGTTGAGCTTGCTTGATCGTCTGTTGGCGGGTGCAGGTGAATTGACGCTTAGTGTCGTAACCGAATCCGTGGGGCTTGCTGATCGTACGTTGATCAGCTCTCTCGTTGATGCCATTATTGCCAATGATGCTGCTGACTCATTAAAAAGAGGTCAAGACTTGCTGGCGACAGGTATTTCAATCGATCAGGCTGTCGCTGGGCTCATCGAGCACTTGCATGCCATGCTCATCCTCTGCACCTGTGGTGCTGATGTTGAGACGCTGGAAATGACGGAACAGCGAAGGCAGGCACTCGTTGCTCAAGCAGCCCATTTTGATAGTGAGGGGTTGGTTTACCAGATGGCAGTCTGTGATGCACTTGCACGCAGTGTTCGTGGGTCAAGTGTGGCTCGGGCACAATTCGATGCGGCGATTGTCCGTATGGCTCATGCCCATCGATTCGCAGATGTGCAGCTGGCAAGTAGCCAGGAGCGATCTCCTGAGCCGACTTTCAAAAAAAAAATAGAGACTAGTACGCCCGTCATTACTCAGAAAAAGCCAGCAGCTATGGCCAGCTCGGCTGATGGCACGTCGCCAGAAAAGGTGGCCGCGGTTGTTGAGAAGGCGCCTGATGTCGCAATGCCCGAGCGCGTGGCTTCAGGGAATATTCGAGTCAAAGTCAAGACTGCATCAAACGTACCGAGTCCCGCGCCCACCGCATCAAGTCAGGATGTCACAAGCCAGTCCCATGAGCGAGGTAGAGAAATCTGGGCGCAGGTCATCAACGCTGCACGAGAATCAAGCGCCGAACAAGCTCGTACCAGCCAACTGGCCTATCAGACATTTGATGGCCGAACACTACAGCTCAGGCTGCAGGATGGTAGCGAGGCTCAAGCAAAGTTCTTATTGTCGCAAGTTGCGGTTATTGAAGAGCAGGTGGGGCGCGTTGCAGGAGAGTCACTTCGCGTTGAACTTGCATTGATTGATGAAGTGGCATCGTCTCATTCAGAGGGTGCCAGGGCCATAGAGTCTTCTTCAGAGAAAGACTCTAAACTGGAAGCTACAGTCGTTGTGGAGCAACGGCAGCCTAAGAAAGAGGCGCCTTCTCGAGCGTCCCTTGAGGACTCTGGGCCTGTGCGATTAGCACGAGAGATCTTCGATGGAATGATTGTTCGGGTTGAGTCAGAGGAAAAAAGATGATGTTTGACAATCTGAAAAATATGGCTTCCATGGCCGGTATGCTCAAAGATATGCCGCGAATAAAAGCGCAGATCGAGGAAGTCAAGGAGGAACTCGGTCGCATGCACGTCACTGGTGAGAGTGGAGGCGGTGCAGTTCGTGTTATTGCCAACGGTCACCTAAAAATTGAGTCTGTGGAAGTCGATCAAGCTTTGCTTTCTGGCCTTGTTGACTCAACTGATCCAGATGATTTGGCAATGGCTCAAGATCTCATTGCCGGTGCCACAAATAATGCGCTTGAAAAAGCACGTGTGATGGCTGCGCAGAAATTCGCTGACGCCGCCGGTGAGATGGGCTTGCCAATATCAAATGAGATGATTCGTGGTTTTGGTGATCTCGGTGGTGCGATCGATCCATCAATGTAAACAGGAGTAGTAGCTGGTGAAGTCAGGCCAAGGCTCAGGGTATCCACAGGCAATCGATCGGCTTTTAGAGTCGTTTTCTAGCCTTCCAGGTATTGGCCGACGCAGTGCCGAGCGAATTTGCTTTCATTTACTGAAGCAGCCTGCTGATCATGTCATCGGGCTATCACGAGCGATTTCGGATCTGGTGGAAAAAGTCACCTGCTGTCAGGTTTGCTTCAACTTGGCTGACGCGAGCCCTTGTCCAATATGTAGTAATGATGAACGTGACGCCTCACAAGTGTTGGTCGTTGAGCAGGTCCGAGATCTACTGAGTTTTGAACAAACAGGAATCTATCGGGGTGTGTATCACGTTTTAACTGGTCGGATTGATCCGTTGGGGGGCGTGGAGCCCGCTGACCTAACCATTGCGCAATTGCGTTCAAGATTGCTTGATGCGAGCTGTAACGCCAGAGGAGTTCAGGTAGCAGAGGTCATTTTGGGGCTGAATCCAAATCTAGAAGGTGATGCAACAGCTCTCTATTTGGCAGAGTTACTAAAAGAACTGCCTGTTCGAGTCACCAGGCTCGCTCGCGGCGTACCGGCTGGTTCGCAATTGGAGTTCGCATCTACCGCAGTGCTGGCAGATGCGATTGAGGGAAGGCGTGCCATGCAGCAGGATGGGCAAGGGGGCGGCCGTTAGACAGCAGTAAGAACGGTTACGCATTACACTGTGACGTGACCAAGTCTGCAGCGGTGCAATATGCTCCGACTGCTCGCGTTGGTGATGGATGAGATAATCGGGAGAAGGCCTGTCTATGCGCTTCGATGCCAGTCAACATATGCGTCTCAACCAGCAGATGAAGCTGGCGCCCCGCATGATTCAGTCAATGGAAATACTCCAGATGCCTTTTGCAGAATTGCAGGAGCGCATTGAACAAGAATTGGAATCGAATGTGGCGCTTGAGGAGGCCGGTTCGAACCTGGAGCAATCGGGGGCTGAAGAAGCAGCTGGGGAGGTTGCCAATGACCAGCCACTTGATGACCAGGAGTTGGTGGTTGGCGATAATACCTCCGATGGTGCTGAGGATTTTGAGCGACTGAGCACGCTTGAATCATCGATGCCCGATAGTTTTGAAAACCAATACTCATCAGCTCATCGTGCATCTTCCGGTGAGGATCGTGATCGTAAGATGGATGCAATGGCCAATGTTCAGGCTCGCTCTGAGAGTTTGCAAGAGCAGTTGCTGCATCAGTGGACATTTGCTGAGGTGAGCCCAGCCGTACAGATTCTTGGTAAACGACTTATTGGATATCTGGAAAACGATGGTCTCTTTCACACGTCCGAGTCTGAGATATTAGAAGAACTTACATCGATACCTGATCTTGATATCAGTCCGGAGCTTGTGACGGAGGCGATTGAGGCTCTGCAACACTGGCTGGATCCACCTGGCTTGGCGGCCCGCTCCGTTAAAGAGTGCTTGTTGATTCAAGTTGATTCACAGGATCGTCAAGATCCACAGCACGGCTTGGCATGGCAGGACGTTCGTCTTCTAATTACCTCTCACTTCGAAGATCTTCTGGAGAACCGGCTGCCTCGCATTAGTGAAAGTAGCGAAATCTCAATGGATCGGATTCATGCAGCAATGGAACTGATGCATCGCCTGAAGTTGAGCCCTGGTCGCGAGCTTGTCAGTGAACAAGTTCAACCTATTATTCCTGACATTATGGTTGAGTATGACGAGCAAAAAGATGTCTACACAGCACGAATGAGTGATGGCACCTTGCCTCATGTGAGAGTGTCTTCTGACTATGAAAACATGGCAAAAGACAAGAAGGTTGAAAAGGAAACGCGTCGTTTTGTTGGAGACAGCGTTCGTCGTGCGTCCTGGCTTATTGATGCTATCAATCAGCGCAAGCACACGATGCTCCGGGTTGTTGGTGTTGTTCTTGCCAGGCAGCGAGACTTCTTTGATCAAGGTAAGCAACATCTCAAACCGCTGCCAATGATCGAAGTAGCAGATCAACTCAACATTCACGTGGGAACAGTCAGTCGAGCTGTGGCTGAGAAGTGGATTGCAACGCCACGCGGGGTTCTGCCATTGCGAATGTTTTTCTCAGGCGGCACGGAAACCAAGAGTGGTGAGCAAATGAGTTGGGGTGCGGTTAAGGAGACGCTCAAAGATATTGTTGATCAAGAAGATAAGCAATCTCCACTGAGTGACGAGTCAATCGTGAAAGAGCTGAAGTCGAGAGGGATTGATATCGCTCGGCGGACAGTTGTGAAGTATCGTCAGCAACTAGATATACCGCCGGCACGGAGGCGCAAGGTATTTTCTGATAAGTGATCGCATCTTTATTCGGCGGTATTGTTGCCTAGACTTGTTCGACTTCGTTTGCCTTTGCTTGGCTGAGCGCATCTATATCGCTTGACCATTTCTTTGTTAGATCTTCAATCTTGCTCTTGGCTCTCTTGCCATCATCTTCTGAGATTGAATTTTCTTTGTCTTTAACAAGTTGATCGATCTGTTTATTGGTATCGCGGCGGTCGTTGCGCATTGCAACCTTAGAGTCTTCTGCAAGCTTGCGCACTTGGGCTACCAGTTGTTGGCGGCGTTCCGAAGAGGGCGCAGGAATACTAACGCGGATACTGTCGCCATCGGCGCGAGGATTGAGCCCCAGATCAGCCGTTTCGATGGTACGCATGATTTCGGTTTTGGCAGATGGGTCGAATGGTTTGACAAGCAGCTGTGTTGAATCAGCCACACTAATAGCTGCAAGCTCACGAAGATCGGTCGGGCTACCGTAATAATCAACTTTGAGATATTCGATGAGAGCAGTTGTGGCTCGTCCTGTGCGAATGCCTCGAAGTTCTCGTGATAGATACTCAAAACTCTTGCTCATTTTTGAATCACAAGCCGAGATAATCGGGTCAATAGACATTTCGATGGGGCTCCTGCGGTTAGCTGATTAAATTTGGCTCATCGATTTAAGAAACTGGCATGATTCAAGCAAAAATATCACCCTAAATCACTGCGTGATGACGTATTACTCAATAGGAGGATGCTGTTTGTGTTTTCTTTTTTCCGACATGTACCAAGGTGCCATAATCAGTATCCCCAAGGATCACGCGATGAATAGCTCCCTCAGCTCTGAAGTTAAAGATGACGACAGGGAGGTTATTTTCCATGCACATTGTCAGTGCTGTCAAATCCATGACCCCGAGCTGTTGCTCAATGGCTTCATGGAAGGTGATCTCGTCGTAACGAATTGCTTTTGGGTTGGTGACAGGATCAGCGTCATAAACGCCGTCGACCTTGGTGGCTTTCAGCAGTACATCGGCACCAATTTCAGCGCCTCGCAAGGCCGCGCATGTGTCGGTGGTGAAGAAGGGATTGCCGGTGCCAGCAGCCAGAACCAGAATGCGTCCCTTTTCGAGATGCCGCATGGCTCTGGCCTTGATGAATGGTTCGGCAACTGCCGGGATCTCAAGAGCACTCATAAGACGTACATCGCAGTCAAGCCCATTGAGCGCTTCGCGAAGTGCAAGCCCATTGACCACGGTGCCAATCATGCCCATATAGTCGGCGGTAGACTGGTCGAACCCAGTTTCCGATACCAGGTGCGATCCACGGACAATATTGCCGCCGCCCACCACGACGGCCACCTGGCACCCAGTGGAGGCAGCCAATTTCACTTGATTGGCGATGAAAGAAAGTTCAGACGGATCAATCCCTCGAGATCCAGGAGGGCAGAAAGTTTCGCCACTAATCTTCAAAATGACCCGTCTAAATGGGATATTGCTCATTGCGGCTCCGATCTTCCTTCCCAGTGGGAGTATCTAGGTCCTGATAAAGGGCATTGGACTCACCCTCACCCAGCCCGTCAAGACTACCTGAAAGCCGGCTCCAGGGTACCTATGATGATACCGACCCCGGCAGAAAGTCAGTACGGTGGTCAATGATCCTGTCGATGGAGGGCATGTGACCCAAGAACCACGCCAAACTGAAGACACAACCCATCTGAGGCGCGCGGTCCACGATTTGCGATCCAGGATCGATGAATTGCAACAGGAGCAGGCTCAGTCATCTCGACGGCGGTTGGTCAATTTAGCCATTTTTGCGGTGGCTTTGGCCATTGTGGTTCACATTGGAATCATGGTCTATCTCAATCTTCTCACACGAGATGAAGCAGGCGCGCCGGAGCGGATCAGCCAAGATATTGAAATCGCCTTTCTTGATCAGGAAGAGCTTTCTCAATTGGAGGACAGTGATTTAGACGACCAGCTGTCGGAAGACACCATGACTACGGATGTGGTGCTTGACGCGGAGCCATTTATCCAGCTTGAGGCGGATGCTGTGGATACACAGCTTGCTACGAACAGTAGTAATATCGCGCCGGCACTGGGCGGTGCTGGCGGTGGTGGGGGTGGTTGGGGCAATGGTATGGGTGGTGGTGGCGCATCGACAACCTTCTTTGGTGTCACCAGCCGTGGCTCTCGGTTTGCATATGTTGTTGATCGATCTGGTTCAATGGGTGGTAATTCAACGGGTGGCATGCAAAAAATATCGGTTGCACTGAGGGAGTTGGCTCGCTCAATTACCAGCTTGCCTGATTCAGCAGAGTTCTACTTGTTGTTCTTCGACAGTACATTTTCCGCACCACCCATGCAGAAGGACTGGATGCCGGCAACACCCTATTCGGTGCGCAATGTCGTTCGATGGCTCAATCAGGTAGCACCAGGCGGAGGGACCCATCCGCGCGGCGCCTTCCAGCACTTGTTTGCAATGGAAGAGCGGCCAGATGTGATCTTTTTCTTAACGGATGGAAAGCTGCAGGGGTTTACTTCGGGTGCGCTTGCAAAACTTAACAGCTCTGGGAAGCGCGTCGTGATCAATACGATTGCTTTCGGTTCTGATGCGGAGCAGAAAGTGCTTCGGGATATGGCTCGTGACTCAGGTGGCGAGTTTCGCTTCGTAAGTACTGGAGCACGCCCATGATCTGGAACTCTCAAGTTGGGCAAATTCTCATATGTCTGTTGGCCGTGGTTCTGATGAGTTCAGATGTAAAGGCTGACTCAGTAGATCGACGTGCTGGCGGTACGCCGATCGAAGGAGACATCAGGCAGATTACGCAATCAGGTGTTCAGATTCGTGATAAGAATGGAGTGACACACACAATTCCTTGGGATCGAATTCGTGATGTGCAGATGACCTATCGGGATCCAAGGCTTGAAGATTTTCTTCCCATGGCGGAGGCGTTATGGCGTGCTCGTACTCGTCTTGAGCGAGGTGATCGTACGCTTGCGGAACCAATCTTTTCACGGATCTTTACGCAAACGAGAGGTCAAGATCATGAGACCGCGTTGATGGTTGCTGAAGGCCTCATGCGCGCTCGCTTAGCTCGTGGGGCGAATGCTGCGGCAGTTTTACCGATGCTAGAGGTCATACGCTTACGTCGAGCGGGTATTCGTTCTGATAGCTTTTCAATGCTGCCTGACATGTTCGATGAAGTCGTATCTGGTGAATCATTGTGTGTGCAACTACCGCCTCTGTTTGCTCGGACAGAGAGTCTTCAGTCATTGGTTAAGGCGATTGATTCATATGATGCTCTGGGAGATACATATGTAGAGCATCTTGCAAAGAGCTATAGGCGAGCTGCTGAAGCAGCACTGTATAGCGGGCAGGCCACAGAGGATCGTACGAAGGGCCATCGCCACTTTATTGATGATGTAATCGACGCGCACTGGAAGGTCGCTGCTCAATCACCATCACGTTCATTCCGATCTCAGTCTGACCTGGATGGGCAGCTTGACGAGCTGCCGCAGTGGGCGAAAATTTGGGCTTTGTATGCCCTTGGTGTTCAGAAGATGGGCTCTTCCGATCTCCAAAATCGCGATCGCGGTTTGGTGCAGTTAGCAAGCGTCGCATCCAACCGGGCAGATGAGTTTCCTTACATTACGGGATTAGCGCTAGATCGTTTGGCGACGGAGCTCGAGCAAGATGGGCAGTTGGATTCTTCTCTAAGTTTGCGTCGGGAACTTCAGGTGCAGCTGCCACGTCACCCAATTCAACAACAAATTCCACCTTTGAAAAGAACAGTGGCTGATCGAGAAGAGCCGCAAGAGGATACCCAATGACTTCTATTGTGTTTGTGAATCTACTCGGAACGGTCGCGCCTGCTTCAGCAGAAGCATCATCTTGGTTTGACACCATTATTGCAGGCGGATTGGTTGGTTTTATTATTTTAGGCTTGAGTGTTGTTGCTTTGGCTTTGGTCATTATTCACCTTGTGCAGATTCGTCGCACTGCTTTGTTGCCACCAGATCAAGTTGCGGCGCTCGATGCCATGTTGGCTGCTGGTGATGTCAACGGGTCACTCGAATATTGTCTTGCGCCGGAGAATGATTCTTATTTGGTCCGAATTATGGCAGCAGGCCTTGGTCGGTATCAGCGTTCTGCATTCGGTGCCTTCGAAATCAAGAATGCCATTGAAGAAACGGGTGAGGATCAGACTGCTCGCCTCTATCGATCAACTGACGGCCTTGGGCTTATTGGGACTATCGCACCTTTATTGGGATTGCTTGGCACGGTACTCGGCATGGTTGGCGCATTCCAATCAATTTCCCGCGGTGCTGGTGGACAGCACGAGGAATTAGCGGGAAGTATTTCTCTGGCATTAGTGACGACTCTACTTGGCCTCATTTTAGCGATTCCATGCGTCGCTCTTTTTACTTACTTTAGGAATCGCATTGATAGTTTGACTTCAGAAGCAGCAAATGAAATTGAACGTTTGATCATCTATTTAGAATCTGGTGTTGGCACTGGCGGTGGGCAGCAGATGCCGCCGGGCGCGCAGCCGCATCGACCAGTTTCACCGGCATCGCCAGGCAGAGTTATTAAATGAGGTTTCAACCCCGCAACGATCAGTCTCGTGTTTCAGCGATGGAGCTTACGCCCATGATCGATGTGGTATTCCTGCTTATTATTTTCTTTATGCTGACTGCTCAGTTTATGAAAGAGACGCGTGCTGAGTTGGATTTGCCTGAAGAGGTTGGTGAGCAGCTTGAGTTTCCGGAAGAATCTGGGCTTGTTATCAATGTCACAAGAGATGGTGGCATCATCCTGTCTACGCAGGAAGAGCCGATGAACATTGATACTTTTGAGATGGTGTTATTGGCAGCAATGACTCAAGATGCAGGTCTTACTGATGTGACAATACGTGTTGATCGCAATGCAACTTCTGGCGTACTCAATCGAGTTATTAAGCGACTTAAAGAGCAAGGCATCGTTAATGCGAGAATTGCCACTGCGGTGCCACAAGGACGTGGTCCATGAGTCGCCGAAGAAAAAAGAGCCGAAGGCGTGTCGATCGAGTCGCAATCAGCTTGAGTAGCATGATCGATGTGACATTTCTACTTTTGCTCTACTTCATGATTACAACCATTATTATTGAGCCAGAGGATCGTCTTCGTCCTCAGCTGCAAACAAGTAGTGAGTCTAATGCTGGAAGTCAGTTGCTCGATCCTCAAATTATTGAGGTAATCAATATCGAAGGTACACCGGTTTATCGAATTGGTGCCAGGGCAATGGCATCGCGCCAAGAGCTTGGTGATTTGCTCCGCCAACTGCCTAAGAGCGAAGGTCTTTTTGTGAAGGTTTATGATCGTGTTCCAGTTGGATTTGCAGTCGCTGCACTGCAAGAAGCAAATGATGCAGGTTTCGCCCAGGTGACATATGTGCCTTCTGAGTAGCACCTTGTTTATTTCGGTTGTGATGGGTATGACCGGGTTGCAGCCAGCGGCCTCGCATGACGCCGTTTCTTCTTGGCTGGAACGACATGGCTTGGTGAGGCAACTTGCTATCCATCTTGAAGATCAATTGCCGTCATTACCAGCGAGCGAGCGCCCAGCATTTTTGCTCCGACTGGCTGAACTGTATGGTCTCCTTCTAGAGTCTGAAAATGAGGCACAGTCGCGGGAGGAATTAGAGCGAAGAGGGCGTGCGCTGTTAAGAAAGATCGGGCCCAATACGACCAGTGCGCTCACCTTGCGACTGGCCTTGGCTCGAGGCGCCTATCGTGGTGCGGAACGTTTGTCAGAACGTTGGCGTTTTCGAGCAGTCAGTGATCAAGATGAATCCTCCATTCGCGCTCTCTTTGAGGATGTCATTACAGATCTTTCAATGTTGGGTAATGAGATATCTCGCGAACTATCGACGGCGAAGCGGCGACTGGAGAATTCATCTCGCAGTGCAGCGGCGGTTGAAGTAGACCGCGTGCGACAGCTTGGCTCATTAAGAATTGAGGTGCAGTTCCTTTTAGGTTGGTCCAAGTATTACGCTGCTTGGCTGGGTGGTCCATCGCAACGCTTGCCCGAAGCAAGGGCCATTTTCTGGTCACTCCTTGAGCCGAATCAGAGTTTTGCGAGTCCTGATAAGGTGGCCAAGAGTTCACTTGAGGTCGAGTATCTTGCTCGTTCTGTACTTGGGTTGGCTTTAATATCGAGCCGCAGCGGTCAACTAAAAAAAGCATTGCAATGGCTGGAGCTCCTGGAGGCAAATGATGTCTTCGAGAGTGTTCGTAACCAAGTGCCGACCTGGCGATTGGCAATTCAGCTTGAGCAGGGGCATTATGATCTGGCGCGGAAAATGATAGAGAAGCTGGTCCAGCAGGAGAGCGATCTGGCTCTCGCTGCAGTTGATGATCCTGTTGCCTCGCAGGTCGCATGGCTGCGTATGGCTGCGGTTGCTGGTCTATCTAGCGAGCCCCAAACAGAAACAAGCCGGCAGTTTGCTCGATGGGCTATTACCGAATTAGCTGTTCAGGAGCAGATGCAATCGGTTCTCGAGTTGGCTCGTCGCTTTGGCAGTGCTGCCATGGGAAAATCTGGATTTGCTATTGAATATGTCAATGCAGTGATGGCCTACTATGACCTGCGACAGAGGCACGGTGCGGAGGAACCAACTGAAGATCCTGAGCTTCTTGCGCTGTATGCGACAGTGGCGGAACAGTTCCAGGCTGCATTGGAGAGTCCCGATCGTTTGAACTATTCGGAAGCGATTATTGATGGTGAGCGTTTGCTCGCCTGGTCAGAGTATTTTCAGGGGCATTGGGAGCGTGCGGCAACACTCTTTGAGAAAGTATTAAATCAACAACGCCCTCCAGCATCGGCTGATGCTCATTGGATGACAATCGTTTGTCTTGATTTACTTCGCAAAGATGCGCCAGATCAGGTGG
This sequence comes from Phycisphaerales bacterium, assembly GCA_029268515.1. NCBI lineage: Bacteria > Pseudomonadati > Planctomycetota > Phycisphaerae > Phycisphaerales > Phycisphaerales bacterium. Next base: position 90,051 of record JAQWNP010000014.1, read on the forward strand.
ATACCGAGCATCTTGGCGGGTTGGTCGAGTCATTCCTGCAAATGTATCCAATGGACCAGCGGGCTGGTCAGCTGGTATTGCATCAAGCATTGAATCAAACCGCTGTATCTCAGCAAGCCGTTGATCGTCTTCTTCAAATTAGTTATGAAAGTGACGTCTACGATCAAGCACAGCAGCGGGCCGCTCAGATGCTCTATCAAATGTTTCGAGACTCAGAAGGATCTGAGCGGTTAGGTTTTGCCGCACAGTATCTGGCGATAGCGTTACCGCTGATCACAGAAGATGCGGAGCGAATGAATGTGATCAGTAAGTTGGATGTCGATCGTTTGATTGCACGCTGTAGGCGTGTGTTGGATGTATCGTTAACCAAAGATGTCCGTCGAATGACTGCGGCCCGGCAAGCGTTGGGCGTTCTGGACATTGAGGAAATTGCCGAACAGTTGGAATCCTCAGAGATCGCCAACGAGCTCATCTACCTTCGCCTCAAGGAGAGGTTGTTTAGTGACGATGCTGATTCGGCACGCAAACTGGCTCAACAACTATATGAGAAGGAGCCGGAGGGGCTCTGGTCTCGGCAGGCTGCTCGTTTGATCTTCCGCGCGGCGATCGCTCGTAGGAAGGAAAACGCAGACAATCGTGACATTGATCAGGATGTCATGAAATACGGTGTGCGTATTCTTGATGAATATGCCAATGAGAACGAATCGCTGAAGCGTCCGAGTGTGCGGCAGTACACAATTGAAGTGGCGCGTAGTGCGTTGGAAGTCTGGGAGCGCAGCCAGGATCCGGAGGCGGGAGCGCTCGCGAGCAAGCTGTTCGGATCGCTACTGGAAGCATTCCCTAAAGATAGGTCCTTCTTGCGTGCATCTGCGGTTCTGTCGCAGTCACAGGGCGATTGGAGGGCTGCGATTGCAGCATGGCGCCGTCTTGTTAATGGCTTGCCAATGGATAGTGATGGGTGGTACGAGGCGAAGTATCAACAGATCAGAATTCTTGCAGAACATGACCCGAAGGCAGCGCAAGACGTGATGCGCCAATTCAAAGTGCTCCATCTTGATATGGGGCCTGAGCCATGGGGCGATTTGATGCGAGAATTGGATGCAGAGTTACAGATCACAGATCAACCTATCTCAGGTGGTGCCTTATGAAAGAGAAGTCGGGCAAAAGTCCCTGTCAGTTCTTTCTTGGTGTCAGTGAAGATGCTGATGACAGGACGCTGCTTGGCCTTGCCGGTGGCGTCATGACGGTGGATATGATCGAGTTTGCTTTGCGGCAACGTCTTATGGCGGTCTATCGTCATCCGCAAGGGCGGTCGCCTGAGGCTGATTTGGTTAAAAACAAACTACGTCAAGCGGCGTTGGTTCTGAGACGTCATGTCACGACAAAGGAACAGATACAACAATCAGCTTCGGCAGAAGCTCAGGATGCGGCATCGCGCGTGCGAGAGCCTTTGCGACGTATGAAGGAATCACGGCGCAGTGTTGCAAGCCAGCCGCAATTGACAGAATTTGATCGTTCGGTCATGGCGATACTCATTAGTAGTGGAGGTTGGAATAATGTTAGTCGAGGTCGTCTCATTGCCTTGGCATCAGCCAACCGAGTGCCGGTGGAGGCGCTTGGGAAAATTGTGACTGGCCTCGGTCAATATGCTCGATCAGGTTCTGGTCTCATGGCCCAGACGCTTCAAGATTCGCGGCGCGTTGATCCACTTCTATCAGGGCAGGGAAGGTCTCCTTATGCCAACAGAAAGTTGGAGCCGTCGGGATTCCTGGCTCGCGCCTTAGACATAACCCTAAAAACATTTTCACCTACTGATACAGGCTCTTTAGTGAGGTTCATCACACTCTTTGCCTTGATCGTTGTCTTCATTGGCATCCTCTTGATGCAATGGTTCGTTAAAACTGATGACAAACAGCAAGCTGAGCTTCGTTACAAAGAACCTCAACCGGCAATAACGCGCGTCGATGAGACGAATCAGAACACGCGGGCGATTGATGTAACGCCTTCGAAGTGGTTAGCGACATTTGCTCAACGGCCAACACTGGGCTTCTGGCTGTCGCCGCCAGCTGCAGCCGAAGCCGCTGATAAAGCTTCCATATTTGAATCGAACTTAAATAATCTAGCGAAGAAACTTGAGCAAGGGTCAAAAGATCGTTCTCAAGTAGTCGGCTCATGGTCGGAAACGCTGGATCAAATTTCGAGGGGCTGGCTGCTAATGGATCGTCGCAGTCAGTATCGCCTTCGTAATGCAGTGATTGAAGTATTGGTTGCTGCCAGTGGCGATCCAGAAATGGTATCTCAGCTGATTGCTCGAATAGCGCCTTCTCAAAAACGTACGAGTACGCCATTAGATTTGTGGTCTGGTGCTTGGCGAGCAGGCATGCTCGGGGAGATATCTGGCAGCGATGTCATTGCGCCCAGTATTGTCCAAGAGGCACAGAGTCAGCTGTCGGTTTCTCTCTATGGCTTGCCACCGAGTGTTCAACGTAGCTTTGAAAACACGGCAAGGTGGTGGCTTGATTCACAGATTACGGCTCTTTGTGATGGCACCGAATTCCTCGAAGATGGTTTAGATCGTTGGGACGCTTACTTAAGGGCTCATGATGCCATTGTCTTAGCCTCGCCATCTGGAACCAAGCATGGCGCTCTTCAGCAGCTCTCAATTGTGCAGGCACTGCGCATGCTGATGTCGAGTAATACGGACTTGGGTAGGTCTGGCCCATCGCAAGATGTCATGGGGCGGCTGCTTGAAGAACTGGATTTGTCCCGTAGCCTTGAGGCGAAGCAGGGACTTTTATCATTGTTTGAAAATGATTCTGTGACTTCCAACGATCTTTGGGTTCTTACGAGCCTTCTCAGTACGTTTGATTACGCGCCCTGGTTTTCTCAGGAGTTTGTGCTTGCTCCAGATGCGAAGATAGAGCAGCGTAGCCAACTGCGATTAGCCATTGAAAAAGCATGGCCTGAACTTGCAATTGGTGTCAGCCCGCGATGGAATCTATTGGGAGAGCAAGCACCCATTGATGCAGTTGTAGCCGAGCAATGGTTGGTACAGGCAGAGCAGTTGATGAGGCAGCCCGAATTGATGCGTCATGAGGACCTTGTGAGGCAAGCTTGGGCGTTTGCATGGCTGAACCAAGCAGCGGCGGCTATCGCTAGGAATCGGGAGTCAGAGGCCCAAATGGGAATGCAACGTGTGACGGAGTATGCTCAGCAGCCGCTGGCCCCGGTGGTTGCGCCTACGGTGACTACAGGCGTTTTGGATGATGCTTGGGCCTCGAAATTTCGGAAGGCTAGAGAAGAGGTAGAAGAGCGACTTTATCTTCTCGGAGTGCTTCGGGCAGCGCCCGAGACCATTGACGTTGGTGAGGAGGGCGCCCAATTACTCGCCGAGGCAGCCTATTTTGCTCGTCCAGAGGAGGTCCGAGATGAAGTTCAGGCACTCTTGGTATCTCGATATCAATCAGACTACTCAATAGCAATGGCGCTCTTGGAGGAGTTGTCTGATGCCCCTCGCTCAGCTTCAACCAGTGTCTTTATTCAGAACTACACACTTCATATTCTGCCCGCGTCGCATTCTGATCTCTGGGAATCAGAAGTGAGATTTTCACTGCTCAGGCACATTTTAATGATGCGTCGCCCAGAAAATAGTCAGATTGATAAAGCCGCCGAAGAGCTGGCAAAGGCATATGTGGCCCAGGCTCAGCTGGTCGGGCCTCGAAATACGACGCTGAGCACAAACAATCCAGGCGAAGCGATCAAAATGTTAGTGCAGCGATGGGACGACAAGATTGCTGGCGTCAGTCTTCCGCCGATTTCAGAAGATAATCGAGCCGATTTAGTGCGATGGGATGCTGCACGAAGAGCATTGGCCCAGGGGCCAATTCAGACTCTTGTGGCTGACCAGATTCGGGTTTTAGAAATACTCGCGTTCTTCGTAAAAACAGAACATCCAGCATCTCATGATCGTGTTGATGCTTTACTTGCGAACACGCTGGTAAAGCGAGGTGGTGATGAGCACGTTCTTCATCAGCTCGTTGAGGTTGAGCGCGCTATTGCAGCACTTTGGCGAATTCGATTGGCTGCATGGTTAGAGTCAATTGAGGAGGAAACCGATGGGTAATATCAAGCGAATCGCTGGGGTCGCTATTTTGGGATTGGCTTTGACGAGTTTGTCGATTGCGCAGGTTGTACTTGTGGACGATGGGCTCAAAGTTCGTCTCGGTGAACTAGATCCTAGGGTTCCAATGCGCTACTTTGAACTTGCTGAAGAAGTGGCCGATTTTAGCTCTGAAGTGGAACCCACTGCATTAGCAAAGAAGCTTTTTGCATTGGCTGGTGGACTCGATCCTCAGCGTTTAGGAAGAAGTAGTTGTCTGGCATTGGCTGGATTAGAAGAAGACCATCAGAGAAGAAAACGACTCATCATGCTTGCGAATATGCTGGACAGGCAGTCATTGCGGCCGCAGGTCGGCTCGACCGGTGAATTACTATCTCGAAATCGTCCTGATGCGCTTGCAGTTGCAACAGCCATTTCGGCTTATCGAAATGGCAATGGCCAGGACACCATTAGGATTCTGAAAGTGCCGGCTCGGCTAGCGCTGCTCAAACAAGTTGAGCATCTCATCCCAGGCGGTACTGATCGTTTGCTTGCAGAGGCAGCACGATATCAGCGGGGCAAAAGGCCACTGTTGTCGCAGGAAGAAATTAATAAGCTTCTGGAACTTGAGCTGGCATTGCTCGTGAATGATCAACGAAGTTGGGGCAGTGAGTTGCTTCTTACGCAGGGGGCGCCGTTAGTGGAGGCCGATCCATCTCGATTAGCTGAGACCCTTGGTGTGGATATTAATCGGCCTTACTTTCGTGATGGTGCATGGGTTAACCAACCATGATTTGTCGTCGTTGGTTATGAGCATGCATCCCATCGCATGATGAAGGCAATCTTATTTTGAGTCGAGTGAAGCGAGGTGGCGCAGTCGGTAACGAATGATCTCCTTGAGATCATCCAGTAGGCCCGCTGCTGGAATAGACCAAACAGCCCACGTCGTATCAAATGGACTGGCGCCCAGATCAAGGCCGTCACGAATCGCTCTCTTGAGTCGTTTGAATGGAACGGACTCAATGAAGCCAGGTGGCAAAGGAATGGCCATCTGTACATCTTCAGGTGCTGGAATGAGGATCGCCATTGGATCCTCAAGTCCGGGGAGCATGTAAGCAATAGTCCATTGCCAACAGGGGCCAAACCAAATCAGCGTCTCGCTGACATCGGGTGTTTCAAGTAGATAGGCGCGAATTGTGTCAAATGGCGCTTCCCCAGCTTCTTCAATGTCGCTGCGTAGTTCCTGAACAGATGGTGTATTAAAACTGTCTTTCCAAGGCAGCCTTTTTTCGTTCCAATGGTTCACCCGTTTGCTCCTCGTGCCATGGTGGATGCAGGTGTTGCTTCTGTGGTTAGATCAAGCGGGGCATTGTAGGCGATGATGAGGTGCATCGCATAGCCAGATAGAATGCACCGACTAGATTGGTCTTCGTGAGGCCTATTTGAGCCCGCGATGGCTTTTATTGAGCAGAAAGGCGTGAATGAACAAAAGTGCGGAGCAACCTGTGGCCATCGTGATGGCAAAGTTCCCATCGCCGGGGCAGGTAAAGTCACGGCTATGTATGGGTGGGGCACTGACGCCCGTCGAGGCTGCTGATGTGGCGAGGCTCATGTTGCGTTGTGTTGTCACACGGGTTTCTCGGCGATGGCCGACCATCGTTGCCACCAGTCCTGATGATGAGCTACCTGCGATGGAGTCGATACTTGCGGATCTGGATCAAGCCAACGCTGTTGAAGTGATTGGGCAAGGCCGAGGCACACTTGGTCATCGCATGGACCGCATTTGGGAAGCGTATGGGGGCCAGCAGGGCATCGCCTTTTTTGGTGGTGATGCGCCTGATATCCCTGATCGTTATTTTGATCTTGTTGACTCGTTTTTGTCTAACGAAAAAGATGACCTGGCGGCATTGGGCGGTGCGCCCGATGGGGGCTACTGGACTTTGGTATCTAAACGCTATGCTCCACAGCTCCTTGAGGGTATTCCTTGGTCTTCAGATGCGGTCTTCTCGGTCACCTGCCAACGTATCCATCAGCTTGGCCATCAGCCCGTCATTTTCCCTGATTGGCCAGATGTCGATACCTTTGACGATCTGAAGAAGCTCTATCATCGGCTCTCAGAAAGCCAGGGTGAAGGTGTCCGTATCAACAAGAGCTTCAAGCCGGGGCTGAGTGGCTATGATGAGACACTGATGCGGGTCATGGAGTCCCTGCATAAAGGCATTGGCAGACTGATTTCGGATGATGCTACATTTCATTCACAGCCGCAATCAGATGAATCTTAGGGAGTTTCAGCGTGCCAGATCTTCCTGTTGATATGACCCTTGAACTCGAAGCCGTCGATTTGTCTGAGTCTTCGATTCTGCTGGTTGATGACAACCTCCAGAATCTCGAATTGATGCAGGCCTATTTGGAAGAGTTGCCATGCAGCATTCGTACCGCTCATGATGGCCTCGAGGCGATTAAGTCAGTTGATGCTGACTGTCCTGACATGGTATTGCTTGATGTCATGATGCCACGCATGAGTGGCTTTGAGGTTTGTCAGCGGATCAAATCTGCTCCATCAACACGCGACATAATCGTGATCATGGTGACAGCGCTTCATGAAGTAGGGGATTTTGAGCGCGCTGTCGAATGTGGTACCAATGATTTTATAACGAAGCCGGTCAACAAATTAGAATTGCTGACTCGAGTCCGATCATTGTTAGAGCTTGCCTTGGTGAAGCGGCAGTACGATAAGCTGATCGCTATCAAGCAGGGAGCTGGCCTCGACCAACGCGGAAGTGGTCCGGAGTCATCTGTTGACGCAGATTAGTTCTCTTGTGTCACATACGTAACAGATATCAATGACATGCTCGCCTTGTTGTCGTCGCTGAAAAGTTATGCAGTCGCTGCCATCCAGGCATTGAAGGTTGTTTGGGATGTGTGGCATGCTCAAGATGGGACAGGTAGTCCCGAAGCGAAGCAAGATCAAAAGAACGAAGCCAGTTTTTTGGGGCGGTCGGATTGATTGCTTGTATTGAGTCTATTGCCTGAGTTTTTGTGATCATTGCTTGGGCTCCCTCATTCATTGGACAGGAAGCATCGGCTGGTTCTGTGTTTTGTATTGAATGGATAACTGCATGGGGACCTGCAGTTACTGCGCTAGACGTTAGTGCCGCCTGTCGAAAATAGGTTTCTGTCTCTTGTCAGGCGGTTAGACGCTCGGTGTTTCAATTTTGATTTCATTGGACTGAAGATACATTTCCTTATTGATCTTTTCGCCATGGGCGTCAAATGCCATAATTGTGATGTAGTAGATCTCACTCGGATCGAGTTCAAGTGTGACTTGGGTATCTTCTGTTTGTATTAAGTCCACATCGTGCGGGGGCATTTGATACAACGCGTCATACATCTCAGGTTTCCAACCAGCGTCAGATGTCCAAAATGGCTTGGCTTTTTTGTTTCCCGACCATCGTTGATAACTCCAATTGCGGGACTTGGAGCCAACGTAGACGCGATAACCAATCAAGTCGCCATCGACGTCGATCGAGGGAGACCAGCTGATCGTCGCTTTGACTGAGCCGGTTTCTTGCGAGGGCTCTAGCTTGACGCGATCAAAACTTGGTGGGCCTGGCTGATAGAGGTAGGGCGCGTCCTTGTAAGTCCAGTCTCCTGGAATGGCAGCATAATCTTCCCAGCCATAGTTGAACTCACCGGAGAGAGGTGCGTCTTTTTTGAATTTATAGTAGCGCCCATTGCCTCCACTGTTATGGAAACAGTGAATTGAGCGGTATGGCGAACCATTCTTGCGAACGCCACCATTGACTCGAAGTTCATATCGGTACGGTAGGGCGTCGATCCATCCGGGGTTTTCACTCAGTTGCTTCCACGAGGGAATGGTCCCATCATCGTTGAACAAAACGATGCCATTGCCACCAACCGAGTCTGCCCCAAAATAGTGCCATGCATCGTCGTAGTAAACCTCGGCGCTGCACTTGATTCCGAATTGAACTAGACGGGCGTCATATCCAGCAGCTTTCCAAAGATCGTAAACAACTCTTGCTGCATGCGTGCAATGCATTTCATTGACTTCTAGTAATACCAATGGGTCCCAGCAGCGTGTGCAGTCTTCATACATAGGACGGAGATGAGAGTGATAGCTGGCTCGATGAAGAAATTTCAGCATGGCCAGATGTCGTTGCTTGTTATTTTCTGCGTCTTTCGTAACAAGCTCAAACAAAGCTTTGAGCGCTTGTTGGCGATCTACGCCCGCTAGTTTTTCTTCAACTTCGGCGAGCATGGCATAGTCGTATCCACAGCCATCATCTTTATTGACTTCATAGCCGATGCGTTCGGGATCAAAGCGAGGATTTAAGAAATCAGATCCACGCAGCTCCATCGCTGTAGGGTCAAGGTTCTCAATGTACTGCTGCGTCTTGATCTGATCAACGGGCCAGAGAATCTGCGACCTTTGCGTGCTTTCTTTCTTGTCAGAGCAGTGGCAGAGCAAGAACGCGGCCATCGTTATCGTTGCAAGAACGGCTCTGTGTGAGAAGTCGATGTGTGGCATTCGATATCCGATTGGTTTTGAATTTTAAGATTTGGTTCTTTGGCGTTATCGGCCAAAAGCGTTCTCTCTTCCATTGCAACTTCCGGGTGTAGATTATGGCTGGAAGCCCGGTTTTGCAAGAATGTCTCTCGAACAAGGCTGATTCCAATTGCTGAAAAACTGACTGAAAACAAGAAGATAAAAGGTGATCCCACCAGTGTTCCGGGATAAATACAAGTGACTACAAAACAGGCCATTAAGAGAGTGCCTAAGAGTATCTCACTTATTCCTTGAGTCGAGAGAGCATGGGTCTTTGCTGAAGTAAGTGGGTGCTGACTATTGAACTTTGGGGTTCGCACAAACGGAGTGTCGTGACCAACCACCGCTTCAAAAACACCACGGGTAACAATTAAACAAATGCCGATGCCCAGTCCGAGCAGGATCGGTAGATTGAGTAAAGCTCGCAGACCTCGCTGCTGATTTTTGACTTGGGTCACCAGATAGAAAAGGCCTACAGCGCCCATGCCAAGAGTGAGAGAGCCGACCCCAAGGGTCAAAGCCAGCCATTGAGGGATCTCTGACAGTGTGGCAAGTGTGGCAGTGGCTGGGATGGCAATCAAGGCTAGAAAGGCGATGGCGATGTAAAGCACTGGTGATGTGAGGTGTAGAACTGCTTCAGTTTTGCAACGAATTGGCGCCGGAGACAGAACGATCTGCCTCACAAGTTTAATCGCTGTTTGGGTGAGTCCCTTGTTCCAGCGGCGTTGTTGGTTGCAGAAGGCTCTGACGGTTGGAGGCAATTCAGCGGCCACTGAGACGTCTGGCCGGTACATAAACTTCCATCCCTTTAGTTGTGCACGATAAGAAAGGTCTGTGTCCTCTGTCAGCGTATCTTGTTGCCATCCGCCAGCATCATCGATGCAAGTTTTTCGCCAAATGCCAGCAGTGCCGTTGAAGTTGAACCATCGACCAGTCATTGCGCGGAATCGTTGCTCGAGTAAGAAGTGACCGTCAAGCAATGTTGCCTGGGCTCTTGTCAGCCAGTTCATCTCGGCGTTGATGTGTGACCAGCGAGCTTGAACCATTCCAACCTTTGGATCATCAAACTCAGGAAGCATTTGATGTAAGAAGTCGGGCTTGGGTACAAAGTCAGCATCGAAGATAACCACGAGCTCGCCAGTGGCATGCTGTAGTCCATCTGCCAGTGCGCCAGCTTTGTAGCCCTGGCGGTGATTACGATGTCGATAATTGACGGGGTGGCCTTTTGCAGCAAAGTGATTTGCAGCGGCGGCGATCTGTTGTGCATCTTGTTGACTTGAGTCATCAAGAACCTGGATCTGAAGCCTCTGGGCTGGGTAGTCGAGTTGGCAGGCAGCATTGATGACGCGCTGCGCCACGTTCGCCTCGTTGTACATTGGCAGCTGTACCGTGACCCGTGGTAAATCAGCTGGTCTTTTGGATGCCCACCATTGCGGGTCAATGGTTTGAGACTCTTTTGGTCTGGCCAGTAGGCTCAGCAATACAGTGAGGCGATGCGCACCAAAGAGGCATATTGCAACCATTGGAGGAATATAAAGGCAAGCCAAGATCAGATGTGTTACTTGCATCAGATCTATCATCTTCCGGCGACGAGCGTCTTAGCAACCGCAGTTATGTTTTGTCAGTTCGTTGTATTGACGTCGCTCAGCAGATTGTCTTTCGTTGCTTCAATCAACGCATCGTGTGTGCTGGAATCAAGTCCGCACACAGACGCTGCAGGGGAGAGATGGCCAAATTTTCCATCTGGTCCGGCTGATACAAAACGAATGCGTCGATTGAGAGCTGGGCCATACTTCAGTTCTAAGTGTGTTTGCTCAGTACCGTCGGTATCCACTGTGCCAACTGGTGTAACAGTGGATGGAAGCGCAACACCAGGATGCGTGGTATAGATCGGTGATCCCCATGCATCGAGCAAGGCCAGCCGGCCGCCATAGTTACTGAGTTCTGAATCGGCCTGTGAATTTGGTGTAATCCAATTTGGCCTGGGTTGTCCTGATTCAGGATAGCGAAACAAAAGATCAGAATCGATCTTGGCAAGAATCGCTCGTGACTTGGGATTGCGGTTGAGTACCTCCAGCAAGTCACTAATCAAGTAAACATCAGTAGAGTCTTCGCACTGGCCAAAGTTGAGCCAAGGATCACTCATGTCAAAGTCATCTCTAGAGCCATTTGCACCATAGTCAGCACTTTGCCAAGTCAAGCTTCGGCCCGACTCTACTTCCCACTCTAATAGCGCGGTTTCAAGTAGCTCCATGGCAGCTTGTGTTCGCCTGATTTCAGATTGCTGCCAAATAGCCGAACCGACTCGAAGTGTGATGCCGGCAAGCAGGAGAATGATGCCAACCACAATGAGTAGTTCAATAAGTGTGAAAGCTTTTCGGGTTGCGTGATAGCTGCTCACATGGGTGGTGAGCTTCTGATCCAATAACAGTTGTTGTCTCATCGAGCTAATTCCTTAGAGTCAGGGGTCCCTGGCTTCTACTGGATTGTAGAACGAGTCCAGCAGGTAGGGCGACTCAAAGGGTGATAGTTCATAAAGAACGAGGTTATCGATGGTGCGGCGATGGAGGTGGAGGGGTTTTTGGACCGTCAGCGTCTCTGGCGGCATCTCTGCGGTTTGGCCAGATCGGTCTATAAACACGAGCAAAGGCTCTCCATCCACCCGGGCAAGCAGCTGGATCGTATCTGGCGAAAGGGTGTTGGAATAGGCCAGGCCCAGTGCCTGCATATTCTCTGGAAGGGCCGCCATAAGCAGTCCCTGGCCGTAGCGGTCCTCAAAGGTGTCCGTAAACTCTGCGTCATCGGCACAGATCCAGGTCGGTTCAAAGCCTTCATCGAGGCTCTCGGTGTAGACCGTGGCCAAGCTTCGCCAGGCTTGGGGGGGATACGTATTGTTGTTGGTTTGAGTGATGGAATAGGCATCCCATATCAGGGCAATTCCAACTGCTGCCATGAGCAGGGCTGCAACGGCTCCAATGATGGCACGCCGACCTCCTCCGGCTGAGATTGAGAATTTCAATGGAGCAGCCGCTTCATCCTGAGCCTTCTTGCACATCAGCGCAAAATGCTCAGACGAAGGTGGTTCAGCAATCCTCCTTATTGATACATTCACTTGATTTTGAATGTCGATCTCATTTTGAAGTGTCTGGTCTTCACTGACTACCTGTAAGAATGCTGATTCCTGCTCTGCACTCAGCAAGCCATCAAGATAATCATCCATCAGAGCACGGGCTTCGTGAGCAGACATGCCATGAGGAGGATTCGATGGTGATTGAGGTGTTTGCGTCATACAGTTGCCTCCTTGGTTGATGTTTCAGTCAACCAGGATCTCATTCGTTTTCGTGCACGGTGAACATGGCTCATCACAGTTCCTTCCGCCATATTCAATACTTGTCCAATCTTCCGGTAGGAATAGTCTTCCACGGTCCGAAGTAGAAGGCATGCCCGAGCATCGCTTTCCAGCCGCAGCAAGGCGGCTCGAGTTTGATCATCAAATGATTCAATATCACTAAAGAGTTGTCCCTTACCACTAATAATCGCATGCGGATGGAGGTGACTCGAATGAGTATCCGCTTCGATGAATTCTAAAGCATCGGCTGAGGCTCTCTGTCGTTTCTTTCGACGTGCCATATTGAGTGCTGAGAACCGTACAATTTGGCCCATCCAGGCCTTGAATTCAGTGTCTGGATCGAATTGTTTAAGCTTACGCAATCCAACCAATGCAGCTTCCTGGACCGCGTCTTCCGCGAGGTTTCGGTCCATGAGAATGCCATAGGCGATGCACCACAAAAATCTGGCTCCTTCCTGAAACCGCGTGGCAAAGTCATCTTCACTTAATACTCCTCTCCTAGGCATGGAGGTGGGCTCCGCGTTTTTGCTGGCCAGACCTGGCCTCCATAGGCAAATGTGCCCTTGTTGCTAGATCCTTGCAGTTTTTAGAGGGCTTTTTCACTTATTCTGATCTCCAGGTGCTTCAGATTGCCTGAGTCGATGCACTTGGTTGGCTTTGAGAGGGCCGAAGGTCGCTTGCGAGCCATCTTGCCAGCGAATCTGGACCTCTTTCAAAACGGTTTCTTCTCCTAAGCCCAGGTGTGTAATGGGGGTATTGGCAGCCAGATAGCTACCGTCGGTGCGAACCGAAATGAGTTGTTTTCCTCGGCCACTTGAAGCAAGAATTTGAGCCCCTAGGGCTGGAGCACCATTGTGATCAAGGATGACAAGATCGACCCAGTTGCCACGTTGTGCCACCTGATTACGGAGAAAAGATGCTGGGGCATCACGATTGACCACAATTACATCAATGCCTCCATCATTATCTAGATCACCGAATGCGGCCCCTCGACTCGTGGCGTATATCGGTTCTGCTGTACCGCCAAGGGGCATCACAGGCTTGAACCTTTTGCCATCGCCAGCAAGCAGCATATTTGGCTCTGCATAGACATCATCAGCCAGCGAATCGGGTGTCGCAGTGACAGTGCCATTGGCTTCGTAGAGATCAAGCAAGCCATCATTGTCGAAATCAAACAGGCCAAGACCAAACCGTGTGTAGGGGCGAGTGAGTGGTCGCAGTCCCGTCTTGCCTGTTGCATCAGTGAAGTAGTCGCCCTGATTAAAAAAGAGGGAATCCGATTCTCCACCGAGATTACCAATGAGTAAGTCTAGATCACCATCGGCATCAATATCTTTAATGTCAATGCCCATGCCCGCCTTTGCTTTTCCTTCTTCGTCCAGTGCGGTACCAAGTTGCATTGCGACATCTTTGAAATGTGCGTTGCCCATATTCATCCAAAGGCGGTCGGGTAGGCCATCATTGGCAACGGCCAGATCGATCAGTCCATCATGATTGATGTCAGCAGCGACCACGCCGAGTCCAGTGCCTGGCTTGATATGGATTCCTGCCTCGCTGGTGACATCTGCAAAGGTGCCATCGCCTTGATTGAGGTAAAGCGTGTCAATTGCAGGCGCGTTGTATTCGGCTGGTAGGCAGAAGTCCACGGCGCCAGCAGTATTGAAGCAGACGCGTTCACCGTCGACGGTCCAGTTCAGATAGTTGGCTTGAAATAGATCGAGGTCACCATCATTGTCGGCATCAAAGAAAGTGGCACCTGTGCCCCAGCCGGGATGCCCGACTTGAGCTTGTGCGGTGACGTCTGTGAAATGTCCAGTGCCATCATTATTGAGAAGCACATTGGGGCCCAGATTTGAGACATAGAGGTCAATATCACCGTCTTGGTCATAATCTCCGGTGGCGACGCCCATTCCATAACCAGTGTCTGAAGCGCCACTATTTGCCGTGACATTCTGAAAATTCCCGTGCCCATCATTTTGGAACAACGCATTGCCAATTGACTGCGTACGGCCTTCGCGTAGATTGCCGCCTTGCACGAAATAGACATCGAGATCGCCATCTCCCTCCATGTCGAATACGGCGACACCGCCGCCAATGATTTCGGGTAACAAGAAATCTTCGTTGTGGCCCGAATGCCATGTGAAGTCAAGTCCATTTGCTTTGGCCACTTCTTCGAACCAGGGTGGAGAATCTACTTCGGCTTTCGTGGGGCGTGGTTGGGTGGCGGGGATCGGATCTTTTTTGTCACAGCCCGCACCAAGGCAGCACAGAAGAGCAAGTGTGATTGAGCATAGCGACGCAGGGCGCATTCTTATGAGTTTCATTAATAGGGCTAACAAAATTGAGCTCATCTTCTATTGCGATTGAGAATATCTTGAACTTGAATAACAAACGGGTCATTGGGACGAAGCATCTGGGCTCTTTTGAGATAGTCCCTGCCTTCTTGCTCATCACCGAGATTGATGACAGCAAGTGCTAAGCCAGCCCAAGCAGTGGATGATTCTGGAGCAGAATCAGTAGCGGCTCTTAGTTGGCTACGAGCCTCTTCGAAGCGTCCGTTAGTGAGAAGTACTTGTCCATACATGATTCTGTCATTGTTCTGGTCAGCACCCAGTGAAAACGCCCTGTCAAGCGCATCAATGGCTTGGGGTTGTTGGTCACTGCGGAGATAAACTCTGGCAGCCTGAAGATATGCGGCAGGCAGATGGGGCATGAGCTTGATTGCGAATTGTGCATGGTTAAGTGCTGGCTGGAGTCGATCCTGTTTACTGTACATGACTGATAGATTGATATGGGTAACGCCTGCATCAGGATGAGCGCGAGCGTTTGTGCGAAGCACCTCGATAGCCTCATTCAAACGGTTGGTTGCAGCGTAGGCTGCAGCAAGTGCATTCGCTATTTCGACAGGTTGCTGGCCTTCTTCTTGGAGGGCACGAAGAATATCAATGCCTTGCGTGACTTCACCTCGGGATAGGTGATTGAGTGCGCCTGTGTACTGAGTTTCGAAGCCGCGTTTTAGAGAAAGCATTTCCTTTTTCCAGGGATCATTCAATCTGATCTTTTCGCCGCTTGCCTGAGCCAGCTCCATGCGCGCTCTTTCAGGCTGGCCGGTGCGCTGGTAAGCGGTGCCTAATAGCTGATGAATGTAGGGATGGTCGGCACCATCGGCACAGAGCTGCTCCAGAATGTCACGAGCCAATTGAGGTTGCCCTGTCTGCAGTGCCATTCTCGCTCGCATCATTCGTACTTCAAGGTTCTTGTCGTCAAGCGCCTGGGCCTTGGCAATCTCGCGCTCAGCCGCATCAGGATTGCCGGCATCAAGATTAATCATTGCCTTTCGATAGTAGATCGGTAGGTAGTCAGGTCTTAAGTGCTCGGCTTGTGAGAGGTAGCTTAAGCTTTGTTTTGTTTTGCCTTGCTCGGCATCAAGTAGTGCGAGTAAATACCAAGCCTCTGGTATCTGGGCATCGAGGTGAAGCGTCTGGATATAGGTCTCCATGGCGAGCCGATCAAAGCCGTTGGCGTTATAAGCTTGGGCCAGCCTAAGACGTAAGAATGGATCCTTAGCATTCGTATTAACCGCATTGAGGCATTGCTTGATCAGTGCGGCCGCTTGGGGGTCGAGACGGGTATCAGCGGGCAATGCTGAGGTTTTGTTTGAAGTCAGTTTGGGGAGCTGTGTTGAGGGGTCGGATCGGCCTACATCGCTGCAGCCGCCTCCATTGAGTACAGCCAGCACGAAGAGAATGAGGATGGTCAGGCGACAGTCCATGCTTCGATGATACGAGGCCGACCTTCTGGCGACCAATCTGACAGCGAGTGGCTTAGGATTTGGGTTGTGTGAGCTTATGAAAACGCTCGCGATATTGAGCTTTTCATCGTTCTAGTGGGGTATCATCATGAGATACAAGGGGCTTCAGGACTGTTTGAACGCAAGGGTAAATTATCATGACCGGGCTCTACTACGCAGCAGCATGCCAGACTGCATTTGAATCACCAAAAAGCAGAGAGGAGATTGCGGTACGTACCGACCGTATGTGTGAGATCGTGGAGCAAACGGTTACGGGCTACGAACCGTTCTTTGATGTGCGGCTCTTTGTTTTTCCGGAATTTGCCCACACCCCGCCTTGTTACCCAGATATTGCTCGTTTGAGAGAGCATCTAGCTGTTGAGTTACCCAACGAGCACACTCGAAAATACGAAGACGTTTGTCGCCGCTGGGGATGCTATATCCAGACAGGTACTTTTCTTGAGATCGATCCCAATTATGGTTCTGATGTGCTTTTCAATACGACGCTTCTGATCGGTCCTGATGGCGTGCTGTCAAAGTATCGAAAAGTAAATCCATGGTTGCCCTGGGAAGTTCATACCAGTCCACATGATCTTGCTTCCTATGAGGAGTGTGTTTTTCCAGTGGTTGAGACACCGCTGGGCAAATTGGGCGTCGCCATTTGTTACGACTGGCTCTTTCCAGAGACCATTCGACAGATTGCATCGAATGGCGCTGAAGTCATATGCCGCGTATCCGCATACATGGATCCTTGGGGCGCATCGCCACCGATGGATTGGTGGACTCTTTTTAATCGAGCAAGAGCTGCTGAAAACACAGCGTTTGTGGTGGCCGCCAATCAAGGCGCATCGATGTCAAGTTACCCGCCTTTTAGTTGGCCTGGCGGCAGCATGATTTTAGATTATGACGGGCGCATCTTGCAGCAGGCAGAGGCAGGTCCGGGCGAGCGTGTTGTGGTGGCACCAATTGCGATTGATGTCTTGCGTCAAGAGAGAGCTCGTCGCCGCGGTCACCTCATGAATGAGCACCTACGTTCAGAGGTTCATACATACATGCAGAAACCAGTCTTCCCAGCCGCAACCAAAGAACAGGTGATCGGAGAATCAACTTGAAAGAGACAGTGCACGCATTAGGGCTGTTTTTAATGATTTTTTCTTGGCAATTGCTGCTAGCGAGTTGTGACTCGTCTAAAAACAGTCAGCAGCAATCAGAATCGCCCAGCTCTCAAAAGTCGGCGATTAATGGGCAGGCAGATGCCGATGCAGTAGCGGCAAACAATCGTGGTGTTGCGCTGATGGGGCAGTATCAGTATCAGGCTGCCTATGACGAGTTTGCTACTCTGATTGAGCAGTATCCAGGTTGGCCAGAGGTTGAGGTTAACTTGGCTATCGCCCAAATGAATCGTCAGACACCAGGCGATGAAGAAGCAGCTTCACAGCGACTCGATCGGGTGTTGTTGGATGATCCAAAACTACTTCGTGCTCGGTACACGGCAGCACTTCTTGCATGGTATGTGGGAGATGTTGAGATTGCGAAAGAACACTTCGAGCGTGTTGTGAACGCTGATCCATCAGATGCTTTTGCCGCGTATTACTTAGGTCAGTGTGCGATGGAGGCAGGGAATTACCGCGAGGCACTTAAGTGGTTTGATCGCGCATCTCAAACAGATCCATACCTGAGAAGTACATACTATGGAAAGGTGCAGGCTTATCAGAGACTGCGTCAAACTGATGAGGCTGCGCAGGCGTTAGTCATTTTTAACGACCTTGCGAACAATCCACGGTCGATGTTGGCTGAGATTAAATACACACGGATGGGTCCGAAGGCCGAAGCAGAGGTCGTCGATTTCTCGGGTTTTGAGAAGGCGCCCGCGCCATCCGGCGATATCTTTGCGTCACCAGTCGCTCTGGGCTCTTTGGATCAGGGCAACATACAGAAGTGGTCCGTGTTGCCCGGTCGACCTAGTGTCAGTATGACGCTTGCTGATATGAATGGAGATGGTCGGGTAGATCTGTTTATTGCTGGCGCCCGCGGTGTTGATTCGAATACCAATCTTGTTTATCTGCAGCAGCCAGATGGGACACTGGCTCCTGGTGTCTCTCCACTGAGCAATGTTGATCAAGTTAATGCGGCATTATGGGGTGATGTTGACAGTAATGGGCTCACGGATGCTTATCTATTGCGCGAGGGCGCAAATCAACTCTGGTTACAAGTCAACGCTGGTGTGTTTGAGAATGTGACTGAAGAGTCCAAGACGGAAGGTGGTGATTTCAATACGGTCGATGGTGCACTGTTTGATGCTGATCATGATGGAGACCTCGATCTTTTCTTAGTTAATGTTGATGGTCCCAGTGAACTTTTGAACAATGATCGAACGGGTGTTTTTCGAGCGCTGGGTAAGAGTCAGGAGTTGGCAGGTAGGGGGCAGGGTGGCCGGCAGGTGCTGATTGCAGATCTCGATGCAGATCGAGATACAGACATTGCAGTCTTTTATGACGAGCCGCCTCATGAGGTCTTCTACAATGATCTGGGGTGGTCTTATCGACCTGCCGATGGTTTTCAATATCTTGAGTCATCAGCAGTTGATGCAGCTGTTGCCGGTGATATTGATGCTGATGGTGAAATTGATCTTCTTACCATGGATGTTTCGGGAAATTTGCGTCGCTGGCAACCCGACGACTCAGGTGTCTGGCGAGCTGGCGGCGGATCTGGTCCACTGGACGAAACCCACCTTGCTCCACTTCGATTAGCCATTGCCGATGTCAATGGAGATGGCGTGATGGACATTGTGGGGCCAGATGCCAGTGGAGCATGGAGTGTGCAAGGGCGTGGTCTTCTGAAGTCAGATAATCAGGGACTTTTGGCAGGGACACCTCATGGGCCTTTGTTAGTTGGTTGGACATTGGCAGTACTTGATGCTTCTCAGGGCCCATCTATCATTGGTTTACCGGCTGAGGGCCAGCCGATCATCTGGTCGCCGGGACCAGGCCGCTTCCCATTTGTCACCGTGTCTCTGAGTGGCCGTGAAGATACCGCCAGCTCGATGAGATCGAATGCCTCTGGTATTGGCTCTCTTATGGCAGCTCGCGTCGGAAGTTCATGGATTATCAACCATGTACTGCGTTCGAGTTCTGGGCCTGGCCAGAGTCTCCAGCCGATTCCAATTGGTCTTGGTGGTGCCGATCGCGTGGACTTTGTGTCTATTGATTGGTCGGATGGGGTCTATCAAACGGAACTTGATCTTGCGCCTGGTAAGCAGCACAAGATTGTTGAAACGCAGCGGCAGCTGGCATCTTGCCCAGTTCTCTTTGTGTTTGATGGTGAGTCATACCAATTTGTAAGCGATGTACTGGGAGTCGCTGGCTTGGGCTTCTGGGTTGGGCCAAATCAAACAGCACCGTTTCGTTCATTCGAGAATTTTCTGCTTCCACCAGACCTGTTGAAATCAGATGGATCAGGATATCGCATCAAAATCGGTGAACCAATGGAAGAAGTTTGTTACTTAGATGCCGTACGCCTTGTTGCCTATGACGTTCCCGATGGTGTCTCTATGTTCCTGGATGAGCGAATGGGCACGGGTAAGCCATTGCCAACAGGAAAGGCATTGTTTTACAAGCACCCTCAGTTGCCGGTGCATGCGACATCGAAAGATGGAGATGAAGTCACATCATTGTTGGCAGAGGCCGATCAGCAGGCAGTGTCGCCAGGTGCGCTCGATGATCGGTTTATTGGTCTTTTGCAGGAGCCAGCGTGTGTCACAATTGAGTTCGGTGAGCCGCTTGATGGTCAGGTCGGTGATCCATGGCTCTTAATTGATGGCTGGATTGAATATCCTTACTCACAGACACACTTTGCGGCCTGGCAAGCGGGACTGAAATATGAGTCATTGACAATTGAGGCGCGTGGTGCTGATGGCCAGTGGTATCTGTTGCATGACAAAGTTGGTTATCCAGCAGGTATGCCTCGTCTAGCATCAATTCCACTTATGGGTATTCCTCAGGGGAGCACTGCTCTTAGGCTCAGTACAACACAAGAGATCTATCTTGATCGAGTTCAGGTTGTTTGGGCTGAGCCTTGCGAATCTTGTGATCAAAATACTGCCTTGCTTAGTCGTGCAGATTTGATGTCCAGTGGTTTTCCAGAGAGAACGACAGGCGATCAGCGTTTGCCTGGATACGATGATATGAAGCGAGTGCCATTTTGGGATACGAAGGCGCAGGCCGGCTGGTATACCGAGTTGGGGTCAGTCGAGCCTCTGCTGGAGTCAAAAGATAGTGCTGTTGCGATCATCGGAACAGGTGAGGAGGTTGAGCTGTGTTTCGATCTTCTGCCTGATGTTCCCGATGGTTATCACAGATACTTTGTTGTAGAGACAGATGGTTGGTGTAAAGACATGGATCTCTATACACATGATGGTGAAACGGTTCTGCCATTACCATCACTTGAGCAATTTGATGCCGCTCACGTTGATGGTCTGCATGAGCGTTTTAATTCGCGTTACCGTTCAGGGCGATAACACGGAGCTGGAGCCGAGCTGATGACCACCCGTGAACAGCGACATCAAACAATGACTGACCTGTTGGATCGTAATCAGATTGACAGTCAAGAACAGCTTCAGTCACTGCTTGAAACTGAGGGCATTCAGATCGCTCAGGCCACCTTATCCAGAGACTTAGAGGTACTGGGGTACCGAAAGGGCGAGAGAGGCTATGCAGCCAGTGGTTTGAGTCGGCTTGAGCGGGGCGAGCGTCGGCAGCTCACCAAAATGCTCAGGGGCCATTGCCAGAGCATCCGCACTACCGGAATGATGGTGGTCATGTTGACAGAGGCAGGCAAGGCTGGCGACCTGGCGCAGGCAATTGATAGCCTCAGCCTCCCAGATGTTCTCGGCACTGTTGCGGGGCAAGATACCGTCTTTATTGCGACATCCTCGCCAGGCCAGGCCTTGGATTTATGCCGTCATCTCAGCCGCTGGGGGGCGGATCGGCTTTAAGCCCTTTGATTGCTGAATACAGCAGTTTCTCAAGTGGATAAAGCATGAATATATGCATAATTTGCTCACTTAACTCGTCTAAAATGGGTCTAGCCGTATTATCTCTTGAATAAGCCGTCCTGGTGACGATCTGGTTTTACTTGAAGTGAATAAGCACTTTGGGCTCGCTCATCTGAGTAAAATGGCGAGCAAACTGATGAGAAGCTGCCTTTTTGGGCAACTTAGTGATGGCCCTTGATGTCATCGTTGGCATGGAATTTAGGCCCACAGAACACCACACAAGGTGAGATTGATATGGCAGCAGGAAGTCCAACGGTGGGACGCAAGCCGACTGGAGCTCGTCGGAAATACGTGCCAGTGGTTGGGCCGCGGCTGCGGGTCGTCCTTATGGCCATCTTTGCGCTCTTTGCGCTCCTGGCAGTCAATTCTGTGTATTTAGTCAGTGTTTCAGTTCTGGGTTGGACAACAGGGCAGTCCTACGAGAATTGGTTCTACCTGATTATGTTCCTGGTCCACCTGATCCTGGGTTTGATCATTGTGGTGCCGGTGATTGTCTTTGGGCTCATTCACATGAAGAATGCTCGCAATCGCCCCAATCGTAGGGCGGTCCGAGCTGGTTACGCGTTGTTTGCGACAGCGCTGTTGCTTCTGATCAGTGGGATTGTGCTCATGCGGATCGATGGCGTCATTGTCATCAAGAATCCCACTATTCGCGCTGTGGCCTATTGGGCTCATGTCATTTCACCGCTGGCGGTTGTTTGGCTCTTTACGTTACATCGTCTTGCGGGTCGTGGAATTCGCTGGAGGGTCGGTGGCGTTGTGGCTGCCGTTGCGGCGTGTTTTGCTGTACTGGTGTTGATCTTTCAGGCACAGGATCCGCGCGCTTGGAATGTTGAGGGAAATCCTGACGGAGATCAGTACTTCTTCCCGTCTCTGGCTCGAACCGTGAGCGGCGACTTTATTCATGAAGAAGTACTTCAGAATGATGAATATTGTTTGGAATGTCATGCTGATGTTCATGATGCGTGGTCGCATAGTGCTCATCGATTTAGCTCGTTTAATAATCCGGCCTACTTATTCTCAGTTCGGCAAACTCGTGAGCATATGCTCGAACGTGATGGCACGGTCAATGGCTCCCGCTTTTGTGCCGGTTGTCATGATCCTGTGCCTTTCTTTTCGGGGTCGTTTAACGATCCAAACTACGACGATGAAAACGATCCAACCTCTCAAGCGGGTATCACATGTACAGTCTGTCATAGCATTTCTCATGTGAACTCTGTGCAAGGTAATGCTGACTATACGATCGACGAACCTGTTCACTACCCCTTCGCAACGTCCAAGAATAGTTTTCTACAATGGGTCAATAGGCAGTTAATTAAAGCCAAGCCCGCATTTCATAAAAAGACATTTCTTAAGCCATTGCATAGCTCGACGGAGTTTTGTGGCACCTGTCATAAAGTGCACTTGCCGCCTGAAGTCAATGACTACAAATGGCTGCGTGGGCAGAACCACTACGATGCCTTTTATCTCAGTGGTGTCTCAGGCCAGGGTGTTTCCAGTTTCTATTATCCACAGGTCGCGGAGACCAACTGTAATAGCTGTCATATGCCTTTGGTAGCCTCAGATGACTTTGGTGCACGGCCAGATCGAGATGAATCAGGTGAGATGAAGGTGCATGACCACATGTTCCCCTCAGCGAACACCGCTATTCCTGCAATGATTGCAGCGCGGGATCCGCAGGGACTGGAGATGCGTGACCCTGATGCAGCAATAAAAGCTCATCAAGAGTTTTTAGACGGTGTATTGCGAGTGGACATCTTTGGTGTGCGAGAGAACGGCAAGATTGATGGAAAACTTGTGGCGCCCTTGCGTCCTGAAATTCCAATACTGGAGCCAGGTAGAGATTACCTCTTTGAGATTGTCATACGTACAGTCAAAATGGGTCATACATTTACACAGGGGACGGCGGACTCGAATGAAGTCTGGCTTGATGTGACGGCATCAATCGATGAAGAAGTGATTGGTCAAAGTGGTTCGCTGGATCCAGTAAACAATGCGGTAGATCCATGGTCGCACTTCGTGAATTCGTTTGTGTTAGACCGAGAAGGAAATAGGATTAATCGGCGAAATGCTGAGGATATTTTTACTGCTCTATACAATCACCAGATACCTCCAGGGGCTGCTGATACGGTTCACTATCGTTTGCATGTTCCAGAAGATGCTACCGGCGCCATTGAATTAGATGTCAAGCTCTTGTACCGGAAGTTTGATACTGAATACATGGCGTTGATTCATGGCGATTATGATTTTCGCAATGAGTTGCCAATTACAGTTCTCGCCACTGATCGAATAACGCTTCCGGTCGCAGGCCAGGGCGACATTGCATCTCAGGACGAGCCCTTGATTCCAACATGGCAACGATGGAATGACTATGGAATTGGCCTGCTGCGAAAGCCCGATCAAGGTCAGTTGCGTCAAGCTGAAGAAGCGTTCGAACAAGTAGAATCGCTAGGCCGTCCTGATGGGCCTATCAACTTGGCTCGTGTGTATCTCAATGAGGGGCGTGTGACAGAAGATGCACCAGCAGCGCTACAGCGGGCTAGAGATTTTGATCCACCTGCACGTGAATGGTCCCTGCTCTGGTTTAGTGGTTTGGTTAATAAGCAAAATGGGAATCTTGATGAGGCCATCAACAATTTTCAACAGATTGTCGATGGGGGATTTGAACAAGCGGCTGGCCGTGGGTTCGATTTTTCGAAAGATTACCGGATGCTCAACGAGTTGGCTGGCACACTTTATGAGCGAGCAAAGCAGGAGCGGGGTCCCGCCCGTCGAGATCAGCGGGTCAAACTTATGGACAGGGCGCTCGGTTATCTGCTCTTAGCCTTGGAATATGACCCAGAGAATGCAACAAGTCACTATCTTCTGAAGCAGATCTACACCGATCTGGGCAATGATGAACAAGCCATGGTGCATGCTGAAAAGCACGCATATTATAAGGTTGATGATAATGCGCGAGAGCAAGCGATTACTGCTGCTCGCATGAAGTATCCAGCAGCGGACCATGCGGCCGAATCAGTAGTCATCTATGACCTTGACAGAGAAACCATGAACGATGAATCAACAGGGCCTTGAGCCCTTGGGCAGAGCACTTTCATGACCAATGTCAAAAATTCTATTGACCCCAAAGAGTCATCGGCAAGAGATACCCCTGACACAGACGGCAGCCAGCAGTATGTGCCAGAAGACGATGCCATTATTGGCACGTTTTTCTGGTGGTCACTGTCGTGCTTTATAGGTGTCGGGTTGGTTATTGTGATCGTGGTATTGGTAATCAATTTTTGGCCAGCGCCTGAAGAGATTATTCAGGACAAAGACGTTGGAGCTATCAAGCCATTAGTTGCAGATGTAACTGTTCTGCCTGAGGTTGCATTTAAAGATGTTACAGCGGCCTCTGGTATTGACTTCATACATACCAGCGGTGCTCGTGGGGAGAAATTACTTCCTGAGACAATGGGAAGTGGCGCAGCATTTTTTGATTTTGACGGCGATGAAGACCAAGATTTATTGCTCATTAATGCTCGGCCGTGGCCCCATACACAAGGCGATTCTTCAGAAGTGCCATCAATAATGGCTCTTTATGAGAATGATGGTGCCGGCCAATTTTCAGATGTTACTGATGGCAGTGGTTTGAACGTCCCTCTTTATGGCGTTGGTGTTACTGCGGGTGACTACGACGGAGATAACCAAATTGACATCTTTGTTTCATCTCTTGGTCAAAATGTCCTCTTTCGTAATAGAGGGAATGGTCAGTTTGAGGATGTCTCTGAACAGGCGGGTGTGTCAGGTTCAGGAGATGCATGGAGTACCAGTGGCGCCTTTGTTGACTATGACAATGATGGAGATCTCGATCTCTTTGTCACAAACTATGTGCAATGGACTGAGGAGATTGATCGCTCCCTTCATTTTTCACTCAATGGTGTTGATCGAGCTTATGGTCCGCCAACCCTCTATAAGGGAAGCCACTCAAATCTTTATCAGAACAGCGGGGATGGCACGTTTGTAGATGTCTCGCAGGCAGCAGGAATCCAGGTTGACAGCCCGCACGGCAGTGGTGCTATGGGAAAAGGGTTAGCCGTCATGCCAGTTGATTATGATTTAGATGGGGATATCGATCTGATTGTTGCGAACGATACGGTTCAGAACTTTCTTTTTGATAATCAAGGGGATGGCACTTTTTTAGAACGTGGTGCTGCATCAGGATTAGCATTTGCATCAGATGGCCAGGCGACTGGAGCCATGGGTATTGACGCGGCAGATTATCGAAATGATGGGTCTTTGGGAGTTGGAATCGGAAACTTTGCCAACGAAATGACCTCGCTGTATGTCACGCAAGGGCAAGATGGTTTCTTTGCTGATGAGGCCATTGGCGAGGGCATTGGATCGCCGACGCGGCCGCTCTTGTCATTTGGTCTTTTCTTCTTTGATTATGACCTGGATGGCCGCTTGGATCTCTTTCAGACGAATGGTCATTTGGAGGAGACGATCAATGAAGTTCAAGCAAGCCAGTTTTACCGGCAGCCAAGTCAGTTATTCTGGAACTCGGGGCCTGGCCAACGTTCGACATTCAAGATTGTGCCTGCCGAGAAAACAGGGGATCTGGCCATTAAGACCGTCGGTCGAGCGGCTTCATATGCAGATATCGATGGGGATGGCGATCTAGATATTTTGATTACGCAGACTGGTGACCGTCCAATCTTGATGCGTAATGACCAGGAACTGGGGCACCATTGGATTCGGCTGCGTTTGGCCGGTGATGGAAAGAATCCAGATGCAATTGGTGCTCGCATTGAACTGACAGCCAATGGTGTCACTCAGCGACGTCAAGTCATGCCAACCCGAAGCTACCTCTCTCAAGTAGAGTTGCCTATTACCTTTGGCCTAGAAGATGCGGATCACATTGACTCTCTTCTGATTACATGGCCCGACGGTTATGAGCAGTTCATCGAAGGTCTGGAGATCGATCGTTTTCATGTGATCTCCAAAGAAGAGCCAGCATCATGAAGGACCGGCAGTACATTTCATCTGGTACACCTTGGGAAGAACAGGTCGGATACTCGCGGGCGATTCGTGTTGGCCATATGGTCTTTGTTACCGGTACCCTTGCCGCTGATGAGCATGGTCAAGTGTATGCCCCAGGCGATGCGTTTGAGCAGACTTGCTATGCACTAAGAAAAATTGAATCAGCCCTGACTGAGGCTGGAAGTTGTTTAAAAGATGTTGTGCGAACACGAATCTACATCACCGATATGGCTTACGCAGATGAAGTGGGGCGGGCTCACAAAGAATTGCTGGGTGATATTCGGCCAGCCACAACAATGGTCTGTGTAAGCGGGCTCTGGGGAGAGGGCAGTGTGGTTGAGATCGAGGTTGATTCGGTGATTAGCTAAGCGAATGCACTACGAACTCGTCACCTCCTGGAAGAAGGGGGATGACATGTCAACAACTGTCCTTCCCAATTTGTATCCCCAAGATGGAAACATCATCATCATTTTTATTGTTGCTGGCCGTCTGGAGAACTGCTTGCATCGTTTCATCGATACTTGCTTGTAAAGTGATCGCACGGTGACGTATCAATTCTGCCATAAGACGCTTCATCCCAAACATCTCGCCGTTGGTATCTGCCTGTTCAATCGCACCATCGCTGTAGAGGTAGATGCGGTCGCCATGCTGATAAGAAATTTCCTGCAAATGGTAATTGGGGTCCGGTACGATTCCAACCGGAAAGCCGGTGGACTTGATTTCTATCGCCTCATTGTTCCGTACCAGGATCGGTGCTGGATGGCCGGCGGAAACAAATTGCAACGTTTGGTTGTTTGGGTTCAGCACCGCATAGCAACAGGTGAAAAATTTCGAAAAATCTCGATTCATTTGAAATGATTGGTTCAATTGTTCCACCGCGGCGACCGGATTTTGGCGCAATTCCAACGGCATTCTGGACAGCCAGCAACTTAAGGTCGTGGACAAAAGAGCGGCTGCAACGCCATGCCCGCAGACATCTAAAAGGTAAAAAGCAAACTGGTTGTTTTTCATTGTCAGCACATCCAGAATGTCACCGGCCAATTCGTCACAGGGTCGGAACGCCCAAGCAACCTGGATGTCGTCGAGTTGCGGAATGGAAGTTGGCAAAAGAGCCTGCTGGATTTTGGCCGCTGCCATAAGCTCATTTTTCATGCGAAGATTGGCTGCAGCAAGGCTGGCATTGGATTCAATGAGGTTTTGCTCTGCCCGTCGGCGACGACTCACATCTGATTGAACTCCAATCAAATGAGTCGTTCTTCCGGAGGAATCCCGAATAGGCGTAATAGACAGACGGTTCCAAAACGGGGTTCCGTCCTTGCGATAGTTGATCAGTTCGACTTCGCAATTACGATCTTCCTCAATCGCATTGCGTATTGCCCGAACCGCATCTGGATCTGTTTTAGGCCCCTGAAGAAATCGACAGTTGGAACCCAAAGTTTCCTCCACGCTGTACCCTGTCAGGCGTGAGAAACCCTCATTGATGTAAATCAGTGGCCGGTCTTCAGCCAGGGCGTCGGCAATGGTAATTCCCTCTGCTGCGGCATCAAAAGCGCGGTCTTTTAAAAGCAGTTGCTCCATGACGTTTTTGTCACTCAAGGCGGAACGCAATGGGTGGTTTTCAGGAGGCATGTTGGCTTTTCCGGTAACACATTGAATGGTCCAGAGGGTAGTTTGGTTGAGATTGAGGTTGATTCGATGATCAGCTAAGCGAATACACTACGAACTCGTCACATATTTGAGAATTTTGACGACTTGCTCAGGGGTTCTGGCGACCGCTAAAGCGGCAGCATCGACTTCCTTGAGTGCGTGATCGTGTTCTTCTGGATGGAGGGTAATGATCGTTTTACCCTTCGCAGCGGCATAGCCAGCATCAAAAGCTGCATTCCACTGTCTGTATTGCTCACCAAACCGTATGACCACAACGTCTGCATGATCAATCATTTTGCGTGTACGCATCGCATTGATTTTAGCCGCCTTGTGATCTTTCCAGAATGTTTGTGTTTCAGTGCCGAGCGTTGCTTCGCCGCAGTTATCACTCGCTTCGTGATCAGTGACAGGCGTGCATACATCGATGGGTAGCTTTAGGCTGTTGATGCCATCAAAGATCACATTGCGCCACGATGTATGGATCTCGCCAGAGAGGTAGATAGTCCAATTCATGAACTGATTGTAGTGACTCTGTCTACTTCTGAGCAGGGGTACTGCTCGCTATTTGAGTTGAGTTCATCGATCCATCGTCTGGCTGTATTCAATTGTCGAGTGCAAAAAGAAAACCCCCCGACCAGAAGGCCGGGGGGTTTGTTATCTCTCTTACGAGAGCCCTACTCCAGAAGGAGTAAGGAATCGGTACAGCGATTGCTTAGTCGCAGAGCTGATAAGCAAAGCTAGTAAAGCCATCTGGTTCTAGATCAGGGATGTTGGCACAAGTGTCGCCAATCTCATCTCCATCAGTGTCTTCCAGATATGGTCCCACGCGGTGGAAAGGACCTGCAGAAGCTGCGCAGAAATCATCGAGTTCAACATTCCAAAGGAAGTGCTCTTGGTCATCCAAGGTATCAATGACGCCGTCGCCATTGTTGTCGTTGTAAGCACTAAATGGAAGATCATCGAATTCTGGAACCATAAGAACTTGAATATTAGGAGCAACAGTGAGAGCAGTATCAAGAGTCAAAGATACCTCTACTGTTTCACCAATATTCCAGGCATTGCCAGTCCACTGGAATCCTAGGGTACCCAGGCCAGTGAATAATTCTTGTTCCAGAAGCAGTGTTGGATGTGTTGAAGCATCACACCAGCTGATGGTTTCAAGATCTACTCCAGTGATGTCGTAGAAACGAACTCGTCCATCTACACCTGGAGTTCCTGTACCGGAACCGGGTGCGGATGAAAGGTCAGCCCACATCAAACGAGCTTGCTGGAAAGTTACGCCAGTTGCGCCTGAGTTGAACTCAACAGACATGTTGTACTGCATGTCAGGGGTGCCGTCGCCATCGGTGTCGATGGGATCTCGGTCATCCATGAAGAATGCAGTGTTGCCGTGAAGGCCATTGTTGACAACATTTGTTGGGTATGAAGGGCTACCGTTGCCACAACTACTTGGTCGCTCATATGCAGGATCGCATAGGAACGTTTCAACAGTAAGTATGCCTGCACCTTGATCGCCATCATTCCAACCGCCGACGCGGATAAGAACAACGTCGCCAGTAACAGCTCCGACTGTGAGGTCAGAGTGATACGTGCTGCTGACATCGACGCCATCGTCACAGGTTGCGCTATCGTCATTGCAGCCTGCTGGAACCATGGTTGCACAGTCACGAGCTAGGAAATCTGCTTCGCTTGAGAAGACATATGCCACGAGGTCCGTGTCATAGCTTGTTGTGCCTGGAGTTGCGCAGGTTGTTATGCGAACGCCACCATCTGCAACTGCTGTCGTCTTGTACCAAAGGTCTTGGTAAGTCTGACCGTCATACTCATCACACAGTGCTGTGCCGTCAGTAGTGGCACCAGTTGTGTCATATGAGGTGGACGAATCCATTGTCAGTGCATATGCACTTAGGTCTGCATCGCAATTGTCATTTGGAAGTGCTGCGCAAACGAGTGAAGGATCAGAGCAGGGAAGCCCGTCTGAGAAGTTTCCGCCACTTGCTTCACACAAGGCAAGATTCGTGTCACTGCAAGTGCCTGTTGAGCTATCGCAACATGACCAGTCTGGCCATGCATCAGCGCAATCGACAACACCATCAGTGTTAATATCGTTTACTGCTGAAGCATTGATCCAGTAGGAAGCGATGAGTGGATCATTAGGCTGTGCTTGGGCAGAACATTCATCGAATGTTTGCTCAACACAAGAACCATCTACGTAGAGGCAGAAGCCTAGATCGCCACAGCTGGCGCCGCTCTTACCAAAATCAACGAGCAGGGCAGAGAAGTCTGCCAGGTCTACAGCACAGTCACCTGAGCAATCAAAGGTGCCATCAGAGTTATCAGGATCAGGACATGGAGCACCGTCACCTACTGGTCGAGGATCTGTTTCTGGGTCAACAGCAGCGCCGAATGAAACGAGCATCGCACTGAAGTCACTAAGATCGACACTGCCGTCAGCACGGTCTGGGATGTTGATTTCGTCGCCAGTATCAGGCAAGCCATCTGGGCCATCGCCGTTGCTATATGCGCCTGAACCACTTTGGTCCATGGTACATAAAGGGTTTAGGCTTGGGCCACAAAGTGCTTCTTCGCCCTCTGCTTGGTATAGAAAGTTCAAGCTTCCTGAAACGCAAGTCGCATCAAGTGCGCCTACGCCATCGTCATAACTTTCATAGAACTCTAAGTTCAAGAAGCCGTCAGCCAACGCAATAGCTGGAATGCCTGCGCCTTCAAGCTCAATCAACGCAAGGTTCATTGGAGTCGTAGGGCCATTGTCTACCGCTGGGTCACCAGTGGTGCATTGTGCTTGCAAGCCACTGCCGTCACCAGAAGTATTGGTCCAACTGCCATCATAGAGGCCGAGTGTTACCAGGCCTCCTTCAGCATTGTTACCAAACAAGACTGTAGCCTCATTGACCCAGCTAGTGCTCTCTGTGCATAGAACGATATCGGTGTAACCGAGATGCGTCACAAGTGAGTTTATGCCAAGGTCAATACTTCGAGTTTCATTATTCGTAGAACCCTGGCCGTCCCAGAATTCCGCACCAGCCATGTCCTCGTTGTGGTCACTAGCGAGTGAACTTCCGAGAACCATAGTAATTGTCACGACTCCTGGTGCAACAAGAGTCACTGTCTTATTTCTCATGGCTTTCCAGCCTCCTTCTTCTCTTCTGTTTCCAAACAAAAAAAGCGGACGATGTACCGATATGTGATCTATCCGTCTAAGTTGAGCACCCATGCAACGAGCATAGAGTGCTGATAACTTCGATTCTTTGGTGTTGGAAGTTTCTTCCTCTCGTAGCTTCCAAAACCGTTAGCGGAGCATTTGCTTGTTGCAAACTTCCTAAGTTGTCAAGCGACCAGCATGGGGGTGATATGAGCTAGTCGCAACCTCTCCTACTCAAACGTCTTACCCAATAATGCGACTGTGAGAAGCATTATTATCGAGACCCTAGCCAGATCCTTACCATAGGGGATAAGTACCATGGTTCTTATAGGCAAAGGGAAGAATGTTTAGCTTCCTGGACCTACGTCCCCTCCCAGAAACACTCTTTGCATTATCTTCCTTTAGGGGCACATCTTGCAAGTGAAAAGATGCCGCTAAATTAAGACGATTTCTTATGCCTTCAGTATGACCGCTATGAGGCGGTCCGGCCAGAGAAACCATGCACAAAAATGCAGGTAAATCTCTCAGACCTGCCTTATTACGCGCATCTGAGCCGGATCTGCCTACGCAGATTTGGTCCACTTCTTCGTTTTAAAGGGGCATGAGGGTGTTTTCTTGACGCTTTGCAGCCGTACCTTGGCTTATTGAGCGATAAAATCAGGTTTAGGAGCTAGATAGCCCGTTCTGGGAGATATATCTTAGCCACGCCCTGGCCAAAGAATGTTTGAGGCATGCACTTTTGGGTAAGAGAGCCAATATGGTTACTGACTCCAAATAGAGCCTCATCTAGGGACTTGTCTGTCCATCATTGAGGGATCCGGGTGTGCTGGCTGTAAAGGTCGTCCAGGTGAAGTCTTCATAGGCGCTGCCCGAGCCGGTGAGTCCAATAGATGAACCCAGTCCACTTGAGCCCGATTCAGCAATTGGTATAGCAATGCTATTTTGGCCATCCGCAGGGCCATCGGTTGCCGTAAATTGGCCCTCATAGCTTAAAAACTGTGACACAACGCCATCTATCAGAATAGCGATGCCATCGGGGCTCCCATTTTGGATCCCTGCCTGGTTGCGGTGGTAGAGCCTTCCGCCACCCACGTTGTCACCAGCAATAAAGTCGCTTGAGAGCGTCCAGGGGCCTTGATAAGTGGTGCCGCCGCTTCCGTTATAAAGGTAGACCTCTACATCCGCAGGATTGAGGCCATCAGATATGTAGATTTCTAGGAACTCTCCTGTGTCACCGCCGGCATTGTCATAGTGAAGTTCATTGAGCCATGCCTGCTCGACTGGTTCGATGCAGGGGTCGCCATCACAAGTGACATCGTCGCCGAGGTATGACCCTATCAAGCTGCCGCATTGTGCTTCTGTCATCACATCGCAAGAGTTTTCAGTATCCCCAATGGCGACATAGCAACATGCTCCAGTGACTTCTGGTTCACATACTTGGCCCCATTGGACCAGCATAGCGCTGAAGTCTTGGAGATCGACTTGGCAATCACCATTGGGTAAGGGCGCGAAATCTGAAAGCGGTCGGAAGGTCCCGTCGCCGGCAGTGCCAAATTCAACCAGGAGTAAGCTGAAATCTGAAAGGTTTACGATTCCATCAGGCTCGCCAGGTTGGCCATCTCCTGAAGTATCAGCACCACATTCTTCGGCAACTGTCAGATCACAGGGGTCGAAGTCATCGTTAATCGAAATACCAACAGATTCAACCAGATGCATCGATGAAAAACCAATCTCTGACGTTGTAGCCCAATCGGTGAGGCCACACTGTGTGGCTTCTGTGCGAACCCAGGAGTTGTCAGATTCACCAGCACTGTTGCTGCCAATGAGGAAAAACCCTGGCACTGGGAATTCGGGACTTCGTTGTTCAGGGACAATGATCTCGATGAAAAGCCGCGTATCTGGAGGTAGGCTCACCGGTGGATTGAAGGTCGCAGTACTGATCTTGGGAAATCCATCAGCCTCTAGGAAGGTGAGATCAGTGCTGCCAAGGAGTGTCATACTATCTGTATTAGGTCTTTCAATGCCATCGTCATCAAGATAGGCGTTGATTGTAAGCGTGATGTCCTGATTGTTTGACTGAGCTCCAAGAGTCACACAATCTAGAAGTGTTGGTTGTCCAGCAGCTGGGCCAACGGAAAGATCATGATGGCGGCCAAACCAGTGTTGATAGTGGCCTAGCCCAGTGCTACAGAGGACGGAGTTGTCTGCCTCTACTGATGTTGGATCAGTGCTCTGTGTATAGACAAAATCACTGCAAGTTCCCATGGAGCGAAACGCAGTGTTTTGGGTATCCCGTTTCGGTTTTGCATGTCGAAATGCGCTGCTTGACTTGGAGAATTGAGGTCCATTTTCAGGAACAGTCATCGGACGATCCGAAATTTGTTCCATTACAGGCGCCGTGCCCGCTGCCAAGCAGATTGAAGCGCTACTGAGCATGCAGCTCAATGCAGATGCAATGAGAAATGTTGGGTTGGGAGTCACCGATAGATTCCTATAAAGCATAGTGGAACGTGTCCGTATCAACAGGGGCTCTGTTTATCTAAATGCAAAGACCTTTAGGTAAGGCTGGGCATCAATCGCAAACGGTGCCGTATGCGACTAAGAATGCTGAGAAGTCTCCAAGATCCACAATCCCGCTGTCATCCAGATCATAGATTGGAAGATCGGCTGGATTGGTTGAGCCAAAGGCAACAAGGAAGCCCGAGAAGTCAGTCAGGTTGACGACGCCATCCCCGGAGAAATCTCCAGGACAATCGTTTGGTCCACCATCGCACTCAGGATTGACACTGCCAGGAGTATCAACACTGGCTGGATCATTGACGTCATAAAGACCAATAGCCCAAGTTCCAGTATCAGAACAGCGGTAGACATGACTGGGCATGAAATCACCATCTGGTCCGATCACAACTCCGCAGTAGTAAAAGTCACCAGGTGGATCAGATCCATTTGGCGATTCAACCACTGAAATACAGTCGACGATATCGGTATAGGGGGCCATGTCAGCGGTGCCATCACCATCTGAATCGATCATCATATCGATCACGCCATCTTCATCGACATCAAGATCCGTACCAGGCACCACACTTGTGACCAAGTTGGCGACTAAGAAGTAAGTCAAGTTGTCAGAGTTCTCGAAGTTCAGTTCATTGTCGTTTGAAGACAGTACTAAGTCAGCGATTCCGGCGCTGTCATGTGTGTCTTCAGTTACGAGGACGAGGCCATCAGACTGGACAGTGATGCCATCAAGTCGGACCACACACTCAACAACGCCGTTGCCGGTCGTGCTGGTGCCTTCGCCAATGGCGATGAAGGCAATACCTGTGAGTGACGTGCCTGAATCAGCTTGGAGTTCGAAGAATTCCTGTGGGTCTCCACTGCCTGGCTCATCGATACGAAGCTCGCTGAGCTGCAAGCTTTCTGGCGGAGTTACTTCACACTGATCTGCCAGGCCATTGCCATTGCCATCGGTCAGCACTCCAGAGGCAAAGTCACAGCTGTCCAGAACGTTGTTGAGGTTGCAGTCATTGCCAGCGAGTTGGCAGCTATCAAGCTTGCCATCGCCATCACAGTCAAGGCTCGGATCAGCATCAATTTGGCAAGCATCACCAATAGAGTCTTGGTCACAATCCGCTTGGTCTGCATTGGGAATGGTGGGGCAGTTATCAGTTGCATCAGGAACACCATCGCCATCAGCATCGGCTTCAACGGAGCATCCAGCGAATGGAGTGCCATCCTGCATCGTGCCAGCGGAGTGAGTTGATCCGCTGCTCATGCTTGCAGAGCTATGTTGGACCAATGGATCGAGCCCCGTGATATCTGGATCGCGTGTGACGGATTGGTCGCCGTTAGCTTCGCCTCCATAAGCGTAGGTTGCCAGGACAGCGCCGCCAGCATCACTCAATGAGATAGTGTCGCCACCATTATTGAAGCCCAAAGAACCGCTGGAAGAAGTTGTCACGGTAGCGCCGCCAAATTGTCCAACAGGTGATCCACCGCCGAAGACAACAACCGCGCAGTCAGCAGTCACTATTGTCCCTGCATCAAATACATGACGAACAGAAACAGCATCAGTGATTTGGTAGCCAGAGATATCTTGGTCAACGCCACTGATATTGACGAGCTCGATAAACTCATCTTGAGTTGAACTGTTGTTCCCGTCATTGTTGGCATCATTGACTGAGCCAGGATCGGCCAGAATCTCATTAATGACCCAGACGCCTTCGCAGCCGTCGAGAATGCCATTGGCATCACTATCTAGGCTTGGATCAGCAGCGATGTCGCAGCTATCTAGAATGCTATTGTTATTACAGTCATTGCCAGCAATCTCACAGCTATCAAGGACGCTGTTGTTGTCGCAGTCAAGGCTTGGATTTGCCTGTATGTCACACACATCACCGATGGAATTTTCATCGCAGTCAGCTTGATTTGTATTGAAGATGGTGGGGCAGTTATCCGTGTCATCGGGAATGCCATCACCATCGGTATCGAGGCCGATCGCCTCGCAACCCGAGAATTGTTGGCCATCGACCAGTTTTCCTGGGCTGTATAAGGATCCTTCACTATTGGTTGCATCAGTATGGATCACATAGGTGGAGCCGGTGATATCCGGATCTAACGTTATAGAGGCGTTTTGGCCACCTTCTGAGCCATAGGAGACTGAACTAAGAATAATTCCATTTTCATCTGAAATCGTGACGGTGTCGCCGCCATTGGTCAAGCCCAGGCTATTGCCACTGGCTGTTTGTACTAACGCGTTACCAAATGGGCCAGTGGGTGAGCCGCCACCAAAGACGACCGCTACACAGTTCCCCGCGATAATCGAACCCTCTGGAAATTCATGGCGAGCTTGAGCGGCATCAGAAATCACCCAGCCACTGACATCTAGGTCGACGGAGCTTGTGTTCGCGATCTCAATGAACTCGTCTTGGCTAGAGTCGCGTACGCCATCATTGTTGGCATCGCCAGTAATTCCACTTGCCGGATCAGCGTGAATTTCGTTAAGGATAAATGGTTCACTGCCTAGGCTTTTGTAAGTGTTGGCTTGGTGGCGATGGCCGATGCTGTTGCTTCTGTCTGCTGCGCCGAGCATGACACAAAGGCTAGCAGCGGTTGCTGATGTCAAACAGAGATTAACGATGCTCTTGTGGCCTCGAACTTTGCTGAACATGATTGGATTCCTCTTTCTCTCCGGTCCACCTATTTTTGATAGGCGGTGACTGTGGGCATTGCTTCGTGGACATTCTGTGCGATGAAGTACGACTCACTGATGCTGGCAGATCGATGTTCTGCAACAGCAAGAAATAGTGAAATTTTTCGTTAAGGCTTCTCTGGCTTATGTGAAGACTCTCATGACCGATCGCCAGATGTTCCTCCCTCTCTCTGTCTTGACCAGCGTATGTGGGCAAATTCCTGACTGCAGAATAAGCGTGAGCTTTCCTGCAAGTCCTCTCTCCACTACCACTTTACGGCAATCTCGGGCGGCTGAGTAGTACAAAACCATGGATATCCCATATACCTTCTTTGGGCCTCCAGGACTTCAAAAGGTCTGGTGAGGCAGTCGTAGAGATCGAGCTACACGCCTCAGCTTGGTCAAGGGCAGGGGCCATATTGAACCAAAAACTCGGAGAAATCTTGGAGGTCAACAATGCCATCGCCACCTGAAGGCGCGATGTCGTACGTTGGGTCAGAGGATCCAAAGCCGACCAAAAACCCTGAAAAGTCGAATAAGTTGACCAGGCCATCGCCGCCTATTGGCAAGAAATCAGCCGTACAGGGCAGGGAATTCTCATCGCGGATCTCTAGCACAACAGTGAGATTGGTTGCTGTTGCACCAGGGAGATCTTCATCGCTGGTCGTCACCACAATTTGAACTTCTTGAGTTCCACTCGATGGCAGCATGGCCGAGTCGACGGCAAAGACAATGGTGCCCGCTGAGGCCGCAATTTGTGAAGCTGGACTGCTCAGGAGTGATACCGGCGTGGTCATGCCAGTGATGGAGTCAACATCCAGCAGGGCTTGTTGGCTGTCATAGGCTCGATTGAAGACATCAACATGAACTTCATGGATGCCCGAATCTGCTTGGACAGGCACATCGATGGTGCGGACGGTACTTGTCATGTCTGCACTCAATGATGGCTCAGCGGGCCGTAGGACGTTGGTTGAGACCGATTGGGTCATTGGGCTCCCTTGTACGTCGTCTCCAAGGGGTGTGATAGCAATAGTTCCATTTGCAATGCCAGGTGTGCTGGTATCAAAGCTCAGTGAAGTGATGCCAAAGCCACCAAGCGCCTCATCTGTCACAGTTGTTCGCCCCAGCAATGCGCCACTGCCCGTGACCTGGCATTGGAGAAGGGCAGCGCCCTCGGGAACAGTGACAGGGCTTTCGTTCGATATATATGCGGAGGCCGTCGCTAATCCACCCTGGATCACTTGGGGGTTATCAACGATTGCAAACAGGAGTGAAGATGCGGGGAATTGTAGGTCGAGGACTACGGGAATGTGATCTGATGCATCATGGAGCGCATCGGCTAATTGATTCGATCTCGTTATCTCCCCTGAAAAATAGAAGTTATTGCCGTCATTGATGGCGACGTCATAGTGTTGTCCATCGTTCCCGAGCGGTCGATAGGTGCCGGGAATGATGTCAAGGCCACCACCATTACTGAGGTTGAGATTGGGTAGTAAAAAGTCAAAGCGATCATCCATTGAGCCCCCGATGAGGCCACCAGCGGCGACCTGTCGTGGGGATTGCGTGTGTTTGTAGGCGTTGGAAGATCCTGACCAACTCCCATTACCGTAAGGGTCAATTGCTTGGGCACTATTCCCGCCATCAGTAAAGATGCTATAGGTCTCTTCGGATGAAGTACTGATGTTCCAATCGCCCGCATAGATGATGTTTGATCCAGCGGGTAGCGTTTCAGCATCCTCTCGGATCTGGTTGGCTCCAAAAATTCGATCTTCTTTGTTGTCTGTGCTTGAGCCCGACTTTAGATGAGCGCTGTATACATAGATGCTGATGGCGGGATCATCAAAATTGATAAGATCGAGCTTCCAGCGGTCCGTATATCGTCCGGCAGCGGTGTAGATGTCTCTATGTTCCGATACATCCTCGACAAAAATGTCCGCGCGGTAGAACATCAACTGAGCGCCAGCAAATGCACTTTCGCCTTGATTGGAATAGGTTCCCCGAGAGTAGGAAGACCCCAGCATGGTCTGGATCGGGCTCACCATGTCATTGGTGACCTCTTGGAAGACAATGATTCCCAAATCAGAGGGGAATCCACGGCTATCATCACTTGAGATCGCGTCCAGGACTGCCTGGATATCATTTTGGTCGCCATTGAACTGGGCGATGTTGTAGCTCGCAACACGAACCTGGCACCATGCTGTTGGGGACACAACAAGCATCGCGCACGTAACAACTAGCGTCTTCATCAGCCTGCCGAAGCAGGGGATTCGATACATCAATCCAGCCTCCAGGGCACGACAAGAGCCCGTGGGCCTGTTGTCGCATCCATCACCTACCAGCCGAGGTCCTCTTTCTACCGCTCAGGAGCCCTTTAATACTACCACCAGTATTTGAAGATCGGCACTCAAATTCCCAGAATGAGGATAGGTTCGCTTTGGTTGAGGCCCGACAATAGGGGCAATACCGAAGGTGGGACTCGAACCCACACGCCCTAAACGGGCACCGGATTTTGAATCCGGCGCGTCTGCCAATTCCGCCACTTCGGCTTAGTCGACTTCCTTAGAGGCGACCAGCGGGACGTATTGTCTATATGTAGATGGAGCAGGTCAACTGCTGCCGCTCTGAAGGCCTATGACCCGTTCAGTCAACAGATCGATCGCGTTGAGATATTCCATCACGGATTCATCAGGCTCTTGGCGGGTTTTGGTTTCAAAATTTTCTATCTGCTCCCTGACCCAGGCTGCCCATACAACAGTGATGTTTCTGGCATCCATTGTTTTGCCTAGAAGCGGCAGGCGAATGGAATCACTGTTTTGAATGTCGGCAGTGAGATCCAACATGGCCATGTCATCGCCAGCAAGGAAGAGGTAGTAGGGGATCATCAACAGCGTGTTGTTTTCTACAGGCACCCAGTTTTTCTTACTCATGTAATAGGTGTATTGGCAAAGCATTTGACTGGGATGCAGCATCTGTCGGGCGTCGATCGGTGCGATCGATCGTCCATGTGTCTGAGACTGGACTTGAAGAAAAGTGTCAAAGTCAACAGAACGATCTTTGTAACGAGTGACATGATTGAATACATCTAAGGGCTTGAAATGTTCACGGACGTGAGCTGCATCAAAGATCATTTCAAAGGTTGTGACGAGTTCATCCTCCTCCTTAACTCCATTTCCAAAGTACCAGCGAATGCCAACGAATTTGTCTTTGTTCTTTGTAATGGTGAGAAATCTTTGTTCCATCAGATCAGGATTTACTAAGAGCGCATCCAGATCATGGAGTATGGCGTAACGACTCTTGCATTTACTCAAACCAATGGTCCATGACATCCATGCATAAACCCAGCCCCAATTGATGGTCATGGCGAGACGAGCCTGTAATGCACTGTAATAACAGAACCGCACAGGCAGATCAGGCAATTGCGCCGCAATTATATTTTCAATATTTACATGTTGGGAATTACGGACCGAATCAAAAACGACAATGATCTCATTGAGGTTTTTAAAGTTTTGTTTCGCTAGATTTTTAACGTTGGCCGTCGCAATTGGAGCAAGTCTAGATACCGCCCCAATGAGTATTGTGTAGCCTTCCTCAGGATTCTCGACAGGTTCCCACTTAACCAAAGGTGATAACACTTTTCGCAGTAAGCCGCGGACAAACTTCACGGTGACATGCCGAAATCGAGATGAATATTTTCCTTCCAAAGTGAATTGAATCCTACATATTTGACCAGTAAAAAACACTTGTGTCGGGGCTGTTTCAGGTTGAACGAGTAAGCCCCATCGTCCAGAAAACCCAGCTTACTTTAGTGGAAAGATTCGACCTTGTTGAGAGGTGTGTGCCTGGCGACGGGCGTAGATCCGTTATCCTTATACCCGTCTTGGCAGGTAGTGTTTGAGTATTGTATCAGGATCACATGGAGAATCTGGCGATATGAATTTGTCAATCATCATTCCTGCGGCTGGTAGCAGTACGCGTTTTGGCAACCGCGACAAACTTCGTGAGGAAATAGGTGGCCGACCTCTATTGGTGAGGACCATTGAGACTTTTGCAGCGAGCGCAGCTGTTAATCAGATTATTGTTGTAGGGCCACCAGATGACTTGCCAGAATTTCGAGAGAGGTTTGGTCCTGCGCTGAGTTTTCATGGTGTGCAAATTGTTCCTGGTGGGCGAGAGAGTAGATGGCAGAGTGTTGCTGCAGGGTTAAAGGCGGTGAGTGAAAATGCGACTCATATTGGAGTGCATGATGCGGCTCGCCCTGGGCTGACTGAAGGGTTGCTCAATCGTCTTCTCGAAACAGCATTGTATGTTGATGCGGTCATTCCAGTGTTGAAAGTTAATGCCACCGTTAAGCGAGTTGGGCAATTAGAAGATGTTGGTGGACGAGAAGATGAGCTTGAAGTGTTGGCGGATTCTATTCTTGGTGGATCCTCAGATAGCTCAATCAAAGCGGCCGCAATTGAAGAGACGGTAGACAGGACTGGGCTTGTTTTGGCTCAAACGCCTCAGGTGTTTAAGGCAGCGTTATTGCATCGAGCTTATAGCGAAGGGCATGCTCAAGACACAACTGATGATGCTCAGGCCGTTGAGCGTGCTGGAGCAAGGGTTTATACGATCGATGGAGAGGCGAGAAATCTAAAAGTCACAACCCGCGCAGATGTTGATCTTGTTATATCGCTGATGGGCTTAAAGCCAGACGCTCAGCGTCCGACCCATAAGCGGTTCTAGCGGCAAACACTGTCTAGCATTGACTTAAAAAGCCTTTTTATCGGCAAAAAAACACCATTTTTAAAAAACATGGGAGCCTAAAGACATCCCGCTTTAGGTGATCGCTGGTGAAGCCGACACTCCTATTTGTCTGAATAAGTTTTCTATTGAAGTTTCCATTGTGGGAGGAACAGCAAGATGCTATTGCCAATGTCTTTGTTTTTAGGCGGTCATCAGCGGTTTGCAAGCCGAAATGTCTGTCTATCGAGAAGTTCTGTTGTGGCAATGATTGTGGCTGTGTCTTTCATGGCATGCAGTGTTCATGGCCAAGATTTCGTGTCAACAGTTAAGAACGTAAAATCGCCGATCATGGTTCAAGTAGATCCTACTTCTACTTCAACTTCAGCGCAAACGATTTCTGCAGCAGCAGCAAGCAATCCTGATCGCGTTATATTAATTCTTGTTGATGCACTTCCTTTGGCTGCAGCAGACTACTCAACGCAAAAATTAGCTCGATTAGAACGCGATCTCGTGAGCATGCTTGAAAAGACCAAGGCTCAAGCTGGAAACGTAAAGCTAAGTGTCTACGGTTTGCCGGCGAAAGATAGAGGCTCGATGTCTCAGGCTGCAGCGACGCGGATCAATCACAAGCTCCATAAAGCTATAAAAATTTTAGACGTATTTGTTCCTCACCCATCGTCTGCTCGTTCGGGCTCGAGAAGTGTGCGGAATTACTTTCTTGATAAAAAGGGATATGCAACGGAGCTTGCTGGAGACCGTGGCATTATGGTCGAAGTCAACAATAAGTGGCGCTGTTGGTATCCATCAAAAGAAGAGCAGCGTCAGAGACAGGAAGATCGTTTTGAGCGCAATGCCAGCGAGGCGTTTGAGAAACAAATTTCAGATCGCGTCGAAGCGTATTACGAATCAGCAATAGGCAGTGATCATTGTTTCTGGGATTTTGATGCCGATGGGGTAGTCAGTAGTGATGACTGGTCAGCGTTTATTATTGAATGGAAGCGATGGCCAAAGTTAAAAGACCGGGACCGTGATGGTGATGGGCGACCTGATTGGAAGGATCTTTGCCCAAAGGATGAGAATAAGTTCGAGCCAGCTGATTGTGGTTGCGGCAACGAAGATGTTGATCTCAATGGCAACGGTATTCCAGATTGCGTGGATCCAAGTCCTTCGATGTTCTTAGATGCGCCTTCCAGTCATATCATCGGAAATGGCGAAGATTTGCGCCTTGATGTCAGTGGTCAGCATGAATCTCAAGGCATGTCCGTGGTGTTTCGATCAACGAGGTCAGGCATAAGTGCATCGCAGGGCTTGTATGTTGATTATCAAAAACCCTTTGAGTATCCAAGTGAAGCGATCGATCTGATTGAGCCAGGTTTTGTAACTGCGCAGGCCT
Organism: Phycisphaerales bacterium; assembly: GCA_029268515.1. Lineage (NCBI taxonomy): Bacteria > Pseudomonadati > Planctomycetota > Phycisphaerae > Phycisphaerales > Phycisphaerales bacterium. Next base: position 132,047 of record JAQWNP010000014.1, read on the forward strand.
TAGTGCGTATTGAAGGTGATGTTGTTGAGACAATTTCGCATGCTTTAGAAATTATTGATTCTGAAGAAGATGCTGGATCTGGCGATGATGATGAGCAGTCAGATAGTGGTGATGATTCAAGTGATGATTCAAGTGATGACTCAAGTGGTGACTCAAGTGGTGATTCTGATACGTCTGGTGGCAATGGTTCTGGCGGTAACACGAATGGTGGTGGCGGGAACAGTTCTGGTGATGATTCGTCTGATGATTCAGCCGGCAACGATGACGATTCAGATGATTCTGATCAGGACAATGAAGCAGGGCAAGATGACAATGCGAGCTTCTGGTCTGAGGCCGAACCAAGTGCAGACACCAGAGTGGTCTATGTCAGCTCATCAGAGGGCGATGACTCAAACAGTGGTTTTAGTGAAAACGATGCTGTGCGTACGCTTGAGAAAGCGGAGTCGCGAATGCGTGATGGTTTTCCTGATTGGCTGTTGCTTAAGCGAGGTGACGTTTGGGACGAAGGTTTCGGTGCTTGGACATTGTGTGGTCGGTCTGAGAGTGAGCCAATGATCGTTGGCGCTTACGGGTCTGGAACCGAGCGGCCCCATCTTCGGCCGCCAAGTAAAGGGTTCTATCTACTGGGAAGTCCAAAACACTTGTGGATCACGAGTTTGCGCATTACGAGAACGGAATACTCGCAGCATGGCAGTGGTGTATATATGCACTTAAGTGGTAGCGATGGTGAAGATTTATTGCTCGAAGATCTTTATATCTCGGGATTTGATCCAAACATTGGCTTGTCTGCAGTAAACGAAAGCCTTGTGTTTAGGAATCTCAGAATACGAGGCGTGGTGAGTGTCGATGCGGTGCGATTGTTACAGGATGGTACCCAAGGCACAGGCACCACGACGCAGGGCCTGTTTCTAAATCATATTGATGGTGCATTGATTGAGCGCTGTGTCTTTGATCACAATGGTCGTTCGCAGGATCCCAATCTAAATATCTCAGGCATACATGGTCACAATGTGTACTGTCAGCTGAACACGAAAAATATTGTCGTTCGTGATTCAATCTTCGCAAATGCAGGTAGTCATGCCCTGAAGTTGCTTGGCGGTGGTATGGTAGAGGATTGCCTCTTCTTGAAAAATCCAATGAACCTGCTCTGTGGTATTTCAGACGCTTCATTCGCATATTACAGTGACAATCCTGTCCCTGGCGCGACGACGTCAACGATTCGAAACAATGCCATTCTTGGTAGTCAGCCAATCAATTCATCGACGCCTCGTGGCTATGGTATTCAACTTGCAAATTGTAAAGACACGGTTGTTGAGGACAACGTGCTTGCAAATATGACATCACAAAGTGGCTTTGGTATCAGTATTGAAATCGCTGATGGAATTGCCTGTGACAATGTGAAGATTATTGATAACTACGTCCTTAAATGGTTGGGTATGGCGATGGTAGTTAACTTGAATGACGAGATCGATTATGATTTAAAAATCAAACGTAATCATTTTGCCGGGAGTCACCAAACTGGCGCTGGCCAGAGCTTTATGCTGCGATTATCTGAGCCTGAACTTGCAAGCGAGATTGCATTCCAGGACAACACATACTATGTCGATTCCGTTTCGGTCTTCTCTTGGATTGGGAACCAGTGGCTAGATTATGGCCAGTGGCAGGCCTCTGCGAATGATGTTGGTAGCGTTAATGAAGCTCACCTTGCCGGTCGATGGGACAGCCTAACGATCGAGGCATATCAGTCCTCTATTGGAAAGACGTCATCGCTTAATGCATTTATTTCAAAGGCGCGTAATCAGCAAAAAGGATCTTGGGACGATCGTTATTCCCCTGAAGCTGTACTGGATTACCTCTTTCAGGAGCGAGCTAGCATCATTCAATCCCACTAAAGAAGCGGCAGTGTTTTGCAGAACTTCTCGATCCTATCTGCCGCCCATGCCGATGGAGTCATTGAAGAGTATGGTGGCTGGGCGGATCCTCTCGGAGTATTCGCCTGAACCCGCCGCCTTTGTACTCGGCATCCAGCAAATCGGTTGATGGTTATCGTTGATAGGTCTCAGGGAGTAGCAATATTCAGGATGCGAGGTACGAAAAGAAAAGATCAGTTGGTGGCGGACCATTGCCCAGTTGCATCTGGCGATCGGCAATTGCGTATCACAATCGTCTTGAGTGGCCTGGGGCTGTCTGGGGGAGTCCGTTGTGTTGGTCAATTGTCCCGTGCTCTTACTGAACGGGGGCACAAAGTTGTTCTTGTTGCCGGTAAACAAAAGCGGAGCAAATGGTGGCCTAAACGCCCCGCTCACATCAAAACCAAATATCGAGAGTTGATAGCACGTCTGAATAAGCGAGATGGTCATTTGAAATCGCTTGGTGTTTCCTGCTTTATCTCACAGGAGGATTCGGTGGATTTCAGGGATGTTCCTGACGCAGATCTTGTCTTAGGCACCTGGTGGCAGTCAGTAGAAGAGATTAATGGGTGGCCTGCATCGAAGGGTCTTAAGGCACATTATGTCCAGGGCCATGATGCATATGCAGCTGATGCCTATAAGAATTCGCGCGGCGAGATCCTCAATAGGATCTCCGAAATATATCGATTGCCGATAAAGAAATTTGTGGTTTCTAAATGGCTTGTCTCTTTGCTTGAAGAATTGTATCAAGCGAAAGATGTTACTTATGTTCCTAATGCAATTGACCCGAAGCAATTCTTTACTGGAGTGCGTGAGAAGCCTGCGTGCCCTCTCGTTGGCTTCTTGTATTCAGCGATGGATATTAAGGCTCCAGAAGTTGCATTTGACGCGTTGCGAATTGTGCAGCAAAGATATCCTGATACTCGCGTGATCTCTTACGGTATGCGTGGCCTTAATAAAAAATATGCTAAAAAGCTGAGGAATCATCGCCACTTTATTCTGCCGAGCATTTCTCAATTGCGTTCGCTGTATCAGCAGAGTTCATGCTGGGTAGCATCGTCTCGTTCAGAAGGGTTCGGGCTTCCTGGCTTTGAGGCCAATGCTTGTGGTTGTCCAATCGTGTCAACCGCTTGTGGTGGCCCCGAGGACTATATTGATGATGGTGTGAATGGTTATTTGGTCCCCGTGGATGATCCAGTTGCCATGGCGAGTGCCATCGGTTGTGTTATCGAGTTTTCATCAGACCAATGGTCCACGATGAGTGCTGCTGGTGCTGCACGCGCCTCAGAGTTTAGTTGGGATGAGACGGCCAAGCGCTTTGAGGAAGGTGTTTATAGCTATTTACGTGGCAAATCTGTAACGGAAAGTTCATCATGGCCGGTCTTGTAACAGCCTCGCTACTGGCTTGGCCTGTTTTATGTCTCATGTTTTTCTTGTTGCTGCGGGCTCGGACTGCAGTGGTTGTATCTGTTTTCTTTGCAGTGTTATTCCTTCCAATGGGAAGCATTGAGTTCTCTGGATTCGTTAATTTCAATAAGTACAACTCTGCCTCTTTAGGTGTGTTATTGGGTGTAGTTCTTTTTGATTCAATGCGTATCATGACCTTTCGATTGAAATGGATCGATGCGCCGATCATTATCTATGCCTGTTCGGCCTTCATGTCATCAATCTCAAATGGTCTTGGTGTATATGACGGTATTTCAGGTCTTCAAAACAATTTCATGATCTGGATGGTTCCATACTTTGTTGGGCGGATTTATTTTTCGACGCCAGAGGGGATGCGTTTTCTTGCAAAGTCAATAGTTATCTGGGTTCTCGTTTACCTGCCATTTGTTGCGTATGAAATTCGAATGAGCCCACAGCTCCATCGAATGTTGTATGGGTATAGCCCTCTTGGATGGAGTCAGTTGAGTCGAGGTTCGGGGGCGTATCGACCTGCGGTGTTCATGCAGCATGGGCTCATGGTTTCTTTGTGGATTACTTCGGGAGGTTTGGCGGCATTCTGTCTCTGGCAGGGGAAGGCAAGGCGGCAAATAGCAGGTGTGCCAGCAATTCTTATCGCTGCTACCGATGCTCTATTTGTATTTCTGAGCAATTCTTTTGGATCACTACTCATTTTGCTTGGGCTTGTCGCATCCGTGCTTCTGGGGCGGGCCACAAGGTGGACTATGGTGCTGGTGTTAGTGGTGTCAGTGGTACCTACTTACACGCTTGCTCGTGTGATTCTTTCTTGGGAGCCGACGGTGTTCGTTGAAGGAGTTGATAAATATGTGAGTACGGCAAGAGCCAGCTCATTTCAATTTCGGGTAGACAATGAAAGACTGATGATTGATAAGACGATGGGAAGTCGGCCACTGCTTGGATATGGTGGGTGGGGACGGGGTCGAATTTATTCTGAAAGTGGCAGAGATTTGTCGATCACAGATAGCTACTGGATTATTGTCTTATCTTCGCAGGGCTTGCTTGGTCTAGTTGCATTTTTAGCGGTCTTAGTGGTGCCCGTTTATGGTTTTGCGTATCGGGTGCGGGTTCGTTGCTGGCGTGAGCCTTGGGCTGCTGGTGGATTGGCTCTTGTTACTGTGATCATTGCATTCACATTTGATTCTATTTCGAACGCAATGTTTAATCCTATCTATGTATTAGCGATTGGTGCAGTGGCCGGCTTTGTGGTGCACCCGAGTTGGCAGAAGGCGAATTCGAAGGGGCGAACGTTGCGAAGATCTGGTAGATAATGACGAGGTATTGTCGAGTTCGCTAGAGCCTAAATTTGGAATGTGATGATGCAGCTTCTTGTTGTGATATTAAACTACCGGACTCCGGAATTGGTGATTGACTGCCTGTCATCTATGGTGGATGAAGTGCTGTTCATGGACGGCGTACATGTCGTCGTTCTAGACAATGCCTCTGGCGATCAGTCGTGCCAGAAAATCCAGAGTGCGATTGAAGAGCATGAATGGTCTACATGGTGTGAGCTTCGAGAAGCAAAGGTCAACGGTGGTTTTTCTGCTGGCAATAATAGGGGTATGGAGTTTTATGAGGCATCGTTCTATCTGTTATTGAATTCAGATACGATCGTCCATCCAGGCGCTTTGTCAGAACTACTAAAAAGAGCAGATGAATGTCCGCATGCAGGTATGGTTGGGCCAAAAATTCTGCAGCCCGACGGAAGTGTGGATGACAGCGTATTCCGAATGCCTAGGCCGCTTTCGGAACTGGTTCGTGGCGCCCATTTGTCAGTTATTGATCGCATGTTTAGGCAACATGTGATTACAGACACAGATTCGAGTATGCCAACTCGTGGGATGTGGCTCAGTTTTGCGGCAGTGCTATTGCGAGGAGAGACATTCAAGCAAGTCGGACCGATGGATGAAGGTTTCTTCATGTACTTTGAAGATATTGATTATGGCCATCGCGTGGAGGCAGCAGAATGGGAGATTGCTTATGCCGAAAGGTCGCAGGTCACGCATTTAGGCGGTGGATCTTCTGCGGATGGTCAGGCGGGTGGGGGATCGCGGCCCCGTGGTCCAAGGTATTTTTATGAGGCCAGGGCTCGATACTTTTGTAAGCACTATGGCATTGCCGGTCTGTGGTGTGCCAATATACTCTGGACGCTTGGTAAAGGACTATCTTTGATTCGACAGGTTACCTCAGGTCGGCCCTCGCACTGTCGTTGTTCAGAAGCGAGAGATATTTGGATTCGTAGCTTACGTCCTCTGCGACCGCCAAGCATTCATAGCAAGGGCCGTGCGACATGATGAGTCAAGTAAGCCAAAAACATGCCCTAGCTCGATGCGTGGTTGTTGTCATTGGTCGTAATGAAGGGCAGCGGCTCACCTTGGCTTTAGAGCAGCTCAAGCGTATTGGTTGTCCAGTGGTGTATGTTGATTCCGACTCTAGCGACAGTAGCGTTGAGGACGCGTCGGCGATGGGTATTCCTGTTCTTGAATTAGATTCTTCGCAGGGGTTATCAGCTGCAAAGGCACGGAATGCGGGCGCTAGGTGGGCAAGTGAGATGTATCCAGAGGTCGAGTTTTTCCAGTTCATAGATGGTGACTGTCTGATGGATACACAATGGCTGCCCAGGGCCATCTCTGCAATGGATGGCCCAGATATGGTGGGGGTTTGTGGTCGCTGCCAGGAAATGTATCCCGAGGCCTCAATCTACAACAAGCTCTGCGATATGGAGTGGGATGGTCCTGTTGGTCTCATTGAGGCGACGGGGGGGAACGTGATGATTCGGCGCAGCTCATTCGAGCATGTTGGGGGATTCGACCCCACATTGGTTGCCGGTGAAGAGCCGGAATTGTGTTTTCGTTTACGATCACAAGGTGGATCCATTCTGCGAATAGATGCAAAAATGGTTCTCCATGATGCTGATATGCATCACTTTTCACAGTGGTGGAAGCGTTGTTTGCGAGGAGGCTATGCAGATGCAGCGAGCCAGTGGAAGCATCGTGGGCGACCAGGCCATTTTCGTCGTCGCGCGGTTCTGTCCGCACTCTTGTGGGGGCTTTTTATACCTTGTTTTATCATTATCTTATCGCTCATAACAGCTGGCATTGGTGTTGTTTTGTTGGTGTTGTACCCGCTCTTGGGCTACCGCATTCGTCGCAGGATGCGGGCTAGAGGCATTGGAAAAAAGGCGGCAATGCTCTATGCAGTTGCGTGCGTGGTTTCAAAGTTTTCTGGAGTCCTGGGCATTGCTTTGTATCATTGGCGCCGAATAAGCGGTCAGCGACCGACGTTGATTGAGCATAAGCCATCCCCGAGTTGCACAGAAGGTAGGTCGTCTCTGTGAGTCATAAAATCCTCGTCATTACACCATGCCATAATGAGGCATCTTTCATTGGTGAAACGATTAGATCGATGGCCGCACAGACCCTGAAAGCAGCATGTTGGATCATTGTCGACGATGGATCTATTGATAACACGTTGCCTATCATTGAACGATCGTGTCAAAGTCTAGATTGGATTCAACTACATAAGATAAATCGATCGGGTGGGCGGGTTCTTGGAGCCGCCGTTATTCATGCTTTCTATAACGGACTGGATCAAGTTGATTGGACTAAGTACGACTATATATGCAAATTAGATGGTGATATTAGTTTGCCAGAGCAGTACTTCGAAATCATGGTTCAAAAGATGGAAGCAGATCCAAAGCTCGGAACTTGCAGCGGAAAAGCATATTACCGAACAAGTGCAGGCTATCGGGTGAGCGAGAAAGTTGGCGACGAAATGTCGTTAGGTGCAGTGAAGTTTTATCGGCGGGAGTGCTTCGAGCAGATTGGTGGATTTGTTCCTGAAGTGATGTGGGATGGAATTGACTGCCATCGTTGTCGTATGCTCGGCTGGCGCGCCTGCAGTTTGCCGAGCTTAGACTTGGAAGTGCAGCATATGAGGCCAATGGGCTCAAGTGACCGAGGTGTTTTGAGAGGACGTCGTCGTCATGGTGCTGGGCAGTATTTTATGGGCACAGGATTCGTCTATCTTTTTCTAAGCGCCATTTATCGGTTGAAGTGGCCGCCAGTGATCAGGGGCTCATTGGCAACTGTGAGGGGTTATTTGGGAGCCTCTGTTCGCAGAAAGCCTCGATACCCCGATGTTAGTTTTCGGAAGTTCTTGCGACGGTATCAGCGTCGATGTATTTGGCAGGGCAAGAGCCGCGCTACCGAAAGTATTGATCGGAGTCAGGTAGTTACTTGGAGTAGTGAAAAAAGAAGGACTTTATCTCAGCGGGATTTACTATCGTGATGGAGGTGCATCGTAGTGAAGCACAATCCCTGCGCGGCGTTGCTCTGCATGGACTATGGTTTGATGCCATCACTGAATCAGAAGCTGTGGACTACGTGTTGTCAGCGATTCAAAGAGGTGAGGGCGGTTGGATCATCACGGTTAATCTTGATCATCTAAGACGGGCAGCCAATGACCCCGTCTACAAAGTACTTGCTGAGCAGGCATCTCTTTGTGTGTGTGATGGTGTTCCATTGTTATGGGCAGCGCGGCTTCAGGGGACGCCACTTCCCGGTCAAGTGGCTGGTTCTAATCTGGTTTACTCTTTGGCGGCCGCTTCGGCAGGGCGATGTTCGATTTACTTGCTAGGCGGTGATCCTGGCACAGCTGATCGAGCTTCAGCGATATTACAGGAACGCTATCCGGGGCTCGAAGTTGTGGGCACGGAGTGTCCGCCGTTTGGTTTTGAGCATGATCAAAAGGAAGTTACGGCGATACGAAAGCGGCTTGAAGAAGCGCAGCCCGACATCGTCTATGTCGCTCTGGGTTCTCCGAAGCAAGAGCAACTTATCCAGGAAATTCGATCGCAACTGCCCAAAGCCTGGTGGATTGGCATTGGTATTAGTTTTAGCTTTATTACTGGTGATGTGGCTCGCGCACCAAAATGGGTACAAAGATGTGGCTTGGAGTGGGTCCATCGACTGGTGCAAGAACCTCGTCGGCTCTTTCGTCGCTACATTATTCATGGCCTTCCATTTGCGGTTGTACTCATGGCCCAGTCAGTGCTTTGTTGGCTTAAGCCAGGCGCTCGTGCATTGAGGCGACGTTGATTAATGGTTATGGCTTGGTGGCGAGTGGTCTCTTCTTTCGAAGTAATGGCTTAAGCACTTTTCCCGTATGGCTATGCCGGTTTTTAGCAACTTCTTCCGGAGTGCCCTGTGCAATAATCTCTCCACCGCCCGCGCCACCTTCTGGGCCTAAGTCAATAATCCAATCGGCCGACTTAATAATGTCCAGATTGTGCTCAATCACGACAACCGAATGTCCTTGGTCCGCTAGTCTTTGAAGCACTGCAAGTAGCTTCTGAATGTCAGCAAAGTGAAGGCCAGTTGTTGGCTCATCTAGTACATATAAAGAAGTCGATCTTGTCGGCACACCAAGTTCACGAGCGAGCTTGATTCGCTGGGCTTCACCGCCAGAGAGTGTTGTAGAAGCCTGCCCTAATTGGATGTAGTCCAATCCCACAGCAGTAAGACAATTGAGCATATTGGCAATTTTAGGATGCGCTTCAAAAAATTCGGCAGCCTGATCAACAGTCATTTGCAGGACGTCAGAAATAGTCTTGCTTCGATAGCGTACTTCAAGTGTTTCAGGATTGTATCGAGTCCCTCGACAAGATTCGCAGGTAACAAAAACATCAGGCAAGAAGTGCATCTCAATTTTCTTGACGCCTTGGCCTTGGCATGATTCGCATCGACCTCCTTTGACGTTAAAGCTGAAGCGGCCGGGCAGATAGCCACGAATTCCAGCTTCGCTCGTCTTTGCAAACACTGCCCGAATGGCGTCGAAGATGCCTGTGTATGTTGCGGGATTAGAACGCGGGGTGCGGCCGATAGGTGACTGGTCGACCTGAATCACGCGGTCGCAGAAATCTTGCCCTTTGATACGTTTGTGCTTGCCAGGTATCGATCGCGTGCTGCCCAATGATCGTTCAACAGATTTCAGTAATATCTCATTAACCAATGTAGATTTGCCTGATCCTGAGACGCCAGTTACGCAGATGAGTCCGCCAATTGGAAATGCTGCATCAATATTCTTGAGATTGTGCTCAGCTGCGCCAACAATTGTAATCGCCTTAGTTTGCTTTAACGGTCGACGTGATTGAGGTAGTTCAATCTTCCTTTTTCGGCTCAGGAACGCGCCAGTAATCGACTCTGAGGCAGAGGTGATATCTTCAATGGTTCCAGTAGCAACGACAGTTCCGCCAAATCGTCCTGGCCCAGGCCCAATGTCGACAATATGATCTGCGGCATTAATCATGCCCTCGTCATGTTCAACAACTATGACGGTATTGCCAATATCGGAAAGATGGCGAAGTGTCTTAATCAGCCGCGCGTTGTCGCGATGGTGAAGGCCGATGGTTGGTTCATCAAGAACATAGCAGACACCTACAAGGCCAGCGCCAACTTGTGTGGCAAGCCGTATACGCTGAGCTTCGCCACCTGATAGGGTGGATGTCGTTCGATTGAGTGTGAGATAGGAGAGTCCAACTGAAACCAGAAAGCCGAGTCTGCTGCTAATCTCACGCAACATAGGTTCAGCAATTTGCATCCGCTCCTTCGTGAGTTTGAGTTTATTGAAGAACACGGATGCTTCTTCAATAGTCATATTGCACACATCACCAATTGAACGAGGCCCATCGGGACCTTCTAGTCGAACATTGCTTGCTTCGACTCTTAAGCGGTTGCCGTCACACGTGGGGCAAGTTTGGCGATGCAAGTAAGCAGCCATTCGTTGTTTGACCAACTCACTCTTCGACTGGCGGTACCTTCGCATGAGGTTCGGAAGAACACCTTCGAACTTAAAGCCATATTTAGTTGTGTCTTGAGTGGTCGTTCCATCGAGAAGTATGCGGCGTTGTGTTTTGGTGAGCGTCTTAAAGGGAGTGTTGCGATCGATCTCCATGCTGCTGCAGAAGCGCCGAAGCTGCCGGCTGTAGTAGGTGTTCATCCTTCGCCCATTGCGTCGCCATGGATGAATGGCGCCTGTAGCGACACCTGCATCAGGATCAGGGATCACCAGGGACTCACTGAACTGGCCAACCGTGCCGAGCCCATCGCAATGTTTGCAAGCGCCGTAAGGTGAGTTGAATGAGAAGAGGCGTGGTTCCATTTCTTCAATACTGCAGTCTGGATGATCAGGGCATGCCAGCCGCTCGTTGTAGCTATGGGATTTCCATTTTTTTCCTGACTCAACCAAGGCCAGTAAGTTGCCTTCCCCAATTCGTAAAGCAGTTTCAATCGAATCAGCGAGTCGGTCGCGTGACTCTGTATTAATCGAAAGACGATCAATGACCACTTCAATGTCGTGTGCTGCATAGCGTTTGAGTTGAAGCGGATTGTCGCCGCCTTCTTTGAGTGCATCTCGTAAGTCTTGGATTTCACCATCTACTCGAATGCGGACAAAGCCTTGGCGCTGGAGGTCTTCTGCGACATTGCGGTGGTATCCCTTGCGTCCACGTATGACTGGAGCGCAGATAATCGCGCGGGTGTCTTTTTTGAATTTCAGGAGTGAATCAACAATTTGTGTTGCACTCGTGGCATCGATTGCCTTTCCACAGACGGCATTCTTTTTGCCGGCGTGACTATGCCAGCAGTAAGGCTGGCCACAGCGAGCGAACATGAGTCGAAGGTAGTCATAGATTTCAGTGGTCGTTGCCACTGTGGAACGGGGGTTATGTCCGGAAGAGCGTTGTGCGATGGCAATCGTTGGAGGTAGGCCGTCTATTGTCTCGACATCAGGCTTGTGCATCTGATTCAGGAACTGTCGTGCGTAGGCGCTCAGAGACTCCATGTACTTGCGCTGGCCCTCAGCGAAAATGGTGTCGAAGGCAAGTGAACTTTTACCAGAACCAGAAACACCGGTAATCACGATCAACTGATCGCGAGGGATCTCGACATTAACATTGCGGAGATTATGCTCTCGGGCGCCATGGACTCTAATTGAGCGATGTATTGTCATAAAAATAGGCCCCTGCTGAAAAGATCATAGGGCCGGCCGTCATCTTGGGAAAACAAAGGGCTGGAAGTTACGTGACTTGGCGGCGCTGAAAGAGAATGGTCGCTAGGCCAAGTGCAGCAAGAATGTAGAAGGCTCCATAGATGAGGATGCGCACCAGATAGCTGCCGGGTATGAGCCGCCCCTGCGTCAGGGCATCAGCGAGCCACATGACCTGAAAATTAGGGATGATTGCATAGGCAACCCAAGTAGCGCCCAGATCAATCTGCTCAGATAATGCTGCATAGGTTGTGAGCGGCACCGTGGCGACCTCGGTGATATGCTCCACTTGCTCCACCTCGCCGGTGACCCATTCCACAGTTCGGAAACTCACCTCATCAGTGGTATTGCCAGCAGCCGCTGCGCGTTCCATCCAAACTGACTGCACGGCTTCTATATGCCGTCCAAAGACCCAGTCCGACATCATCCCCGAGAAAAAGATCGCGATTGTCAGTGTGATGGTCAGGAGTTGGCCAAATCGAGTTGATAATGCAATGGCGACGGAGCTAAGCACCAGGACTGCGGCAATGACTCCGATGAGTGCGATCCACAGGCTACTTTTGAAGTCGGTACTGATTGGTTGGATGGTAAAGTCATGATTGAAGTTGAGGCAGAGGATATAAGCCAAAATCATCAGTGGGGTAGTGATGCATATCACCGTGCTCGTAAATACCAATCCATAGAAATAGTTGCACCAAACAGCCGCCAAGATTCCAATGGCCGCAGCTCCAACACCGAAGAGGACGATTGGCTCATGTACAGGATGGCGGACAGTTTGATGGGTGCCGTAGATCTCCATGAGCAGGAAGATCAGACCGAGCAGAAGGGTGGTAATGATGAGCGCCCCAGCAACGCCTAGGAACTTGCCAATGACAAAAATTGGCCGGTTGACGGGCTTTGAAACGACTGTAAGTACTGTGCCAGACTCAATTTCTCGACCGAGAACCGAAGTTGCGATGAACGCACTGAGTAGTGTTCCAGTCAGAAAAACTGATGCAAGCGAGATATCAACCAGCATTCGCTGGTCCTCATCCATTGTAAATGCTGAAAGTGGGCCGCTGGCCACAATCAATAGTGTTCCAATCACAATAAGGATGAACACAATGGGCTGGCGAATGCTCTCGAAGAAGGTGTTGCGAGTTATCGCAAAGGCCTGTGAGAACATGGTTTAGCTGCCAAATAAGAGGATTATGGGAGGCGGAGGTGACGTACTGAACTTAGAACCATACCTGTTTCTTGGTGACGTATCCCGCCAGTCCAAGGATTAGAGCCGATATTATCACGATGATGGCGTGAACATTCGATATCGCTTCTTACGTATATATTCCATCTATGGTTCTATCGGCTATACATCTCCAGAACGTTGGATAGCATCTCACTCGCTGGATCAAATCCGGTTCATCCTCTTCTCTCTAATTATAGGTCGCTAAGACAACTATGGCTGATTCAAATAATGCCGCCAATCAGGTTCGGGTGGACCACCATTCTTTTCAGCGAGCAGTAAGTGTCAGTGCACTGGGCTTCTTTTTGCAGGCTGGGATGGGTGTGACGCTCCTGGTTTTTGGCCTAGTGGCAGGTGATACAGCGTTTCTGTTCACATCGTATTACGTGCTGGCAGGCATCATTGTCTGGCTTGGGCTCTTAGTTGTTTTCTATCAGCACAAGCTCGAACGGCTTGAAGCGCTTGAAGAGGATGAGCTTACTGCGAACAGGCCCAGTGTGGCATCCGTGTTTGACGCCGCGGGATCTGAAGTTCGTGTTGCCGGACGGCGACTCAAACAGATGTACCGATGGCTCATGCCAGCGGTGAGTATTTTACTCGCAATTATTCTGGCACTTCTTGCTTGGGGGATGCTTCTCTACCTAAGCGAACCAAGTCTGGGTGGTGGTACTGCCAGTAATCTAAAGCTCACTGCGCATACTGGTTGGGCGATTGCAATCACAATTGCTTTTACCGCGATTGGTTTTGTCTTCTCTAGATTCGTAGCGGGTATGGCAAAATTGCAGGCATGGCAAAACCTACGGGGTGGCGCTGCATATATGGTGGGCAACTGGTTGGTGCTTACCGCCGTTGTTATTGGAATTCTGTTTCGCTTCTTTAATGATGTCGACGTTATTGTTGCTATTGCCTGGGCGATCCCCATCTACATGCTCTTGGTGGCGGCCGAGATCTGCCTGAATTTCGTAATGAACTTATATCGGCCGCGTATGCCCGGTGAAACACCTCGCGCGGCATTCGATTCTAAAGTACATAGCCTGCTCGCTGCCCCCGATTCTCTCGTTCGTTCAATGAACGAAGCAGTCAATTATCAGTTTGGTTTCGATGTATCGAGTACTTGGGGCTACCAGCTTTTAATTCGTAGTTTCATTTGGTTGATTGCACTGGCGATTGGCGCCTTGATTGTGCTAAACACGGTTGTTGTTGTGGGTCCACAAGATCAAGCTATTCGACTGAGGTCAGGTGCCATTGTGGGTGAGGGCACTGATCGTGTTGCTGACTCTGGCCTTCTTTGGAAGTTGCCCTGGCCCCTTGAATCAACTGAGTCGCGGAACGTTGATAAAGTCCAAATCCTTTCGATAACACCTCGGCTCAAGATGGATAAGAATGGCCAGCAGTATCTCAATTATGTCAATCTATGGTCCGACAAGATCGGTGATTACTATGAAGAGCCGCTTGAACCATTCCTTGTGCGTAGCTCTAACCTTCAGGATGCCGCGAGTGGTAATAGTGACAGTAATTCTGAAGATGAGCGGAGCAGCGAGTTAGGCGATAATTGGGCGCTTGTTGATGCTGAACTCGAAATGCGATATCAGATAAAGAAGCTGGAAACAGAATCCGAATCGTCTCTGGTTGACTACTTGATGTTCGCCTCAGATAAATTCGAAGGCAATGCCAAGCTGTCTACACGTGAGCGAATTATGAGACGTGTGGCAATGCGTGAAGCATTCAGGTTCTTTGCTGACCAGACGTTAGATGAGGCGCTTTCTGGAAATCGTGGTGCCATTTCCAGTGAACTACGTCGCCGAATTCAGGAACGTCTAGACGAACTGCATGCAGGGATTAATGTACTTGATGTGACGATGGCACTTGTTCGCCCAAGTGGTACAGTCGGTGAGGCATTTGAGGAACTCGCATTGAGCCGCGAGGCACAGCGGGAACAGATTGCGTTGGCTCGTAGAGACTCGTCTCGATTGCTCACTAACCAGATAGGTGGCTCTGATCTCGCTGATGAGCTCATTGAGAAAATCGAAAAATATAACGACCTCAAAATGGCCTATGAAGACGCGCTTCGGAACAATGAGGAAGAATTGCCTGTGGCGAAGAAGGACATTATTGAAGCCCGTCAAGAGATCGAGGCGATTCTCTTTGAGGGTGGAGGCTTAGCAGCTCAGCGGATTGCAGACGCAGAAACTGAGCGATGGGTTGCCCTCATGGATAGCCGCACGCAAGCGACGCGCGTTCAAGGGCAGCAGAAGGCCTATGCGGCAGCCCCGTCGCTTTATAGAGAACGTGGAATGATGGGGGCGCTTACACAGAATCTTGGTGGTGTCCGAAAATATGTTATTGGGCTTGAAGCAGATCGCTTGAATGTAGATCTGTCACTTACAGAAATGAACCCCTTACTTAACTTTAGTGATGCATTAGGGGAAGATTCAGAAGAGGGATCCAGCGAATGAGCAAGATCATAGGAATTTGTGTTGCTGTGCTACTGGTACTTGTCTTGGTGCTCTATGCGATTACCTATCAGGTTTCGTATCACGAAGTCGCAGTGCAGACACAGTTTGGTCAATCCGATGCAAAAGGTGTTCAAACTGAGCCAGGGCTAAAGTTTCGGATTCCCTTTTTTAGCACTGTTACGAAAATAGATCGCCGCCTTCAGCTTCATGACGCACCCCACGACACGGTTCAGACCAGTGATGGTCAGCAAATTGTTGTCCAGGCGTTTTTGCTCTGGAAGGTTGATACTGAAGACCCGGATGGGCCTTTGAATTTCTTCCGGAATTACGACGGAAACATGGACACTGCCAAGCAGATGCTCAAGAGTCAGTTTCGTGATGCGTTGTCTGTTATTAGCCAATATGAATACGATGAACTGCTTGGCTCAAATAGCAGGCTTGCGGAAGCAGAGAATGAGGTACTTGAAAAATTATCTTTCCTTAAAGAGGGTGGTATTCTTCCCGTCGCCGTTGGTGTTAATCAGATATCACTGCCGACCAAAACAGCTCGTGCTGTTCTGACACGTATGCAAGCATCACGCGATGCACTTTCGGAATCTGAACGCAATCGCGGTAAAGCTGAAGGAGAGCGCATTCGTTCTGAGGCCAGAGCGAAGGCAGATAAGATCAGAGCTTTTGCGCTTCAGAGGGCTCAGGAAATTCAGGCTGTGGCAAATGAGAGAGCCGCGGAGTATCTGGCTCAGATGAGTCAGGATGAAGAGTTGGCAATCTTCTTGGTCTGGCTGGATGCCCTTAAGACAGCCCTGTCTGACAATACAACCGTCATTTTAGAGACAGACTTTGCGCCGTGGCATCTGATGGATGGACCCGGTGGTGGAATTCCACAGCCAAGTCGTCCCATGAACACACCGACGCTTCCACAAGCGAGTGGTACAGCAGATTCATCGTCTTCGGGTGCGAATGCGTTATCCAGTGGGGTGACGAATGACTAATCCGAAAGATCATGACAATAATGATTCACCGGTGCTATCCGAAGACGTTCTTATCGAGGAGACTGAAAAGGAATCGCCGCGGAGAGAGGCCTCAGCTCAGTTTTCAGTCAAGTCGGACATCGGTGCAGAAGCTGCTCTCCGTGAAGCAATGGATCCGGCAAACCAGTCGCTTGCAGATGCAATGCGACTTACTTACCGAGTGCTTCAGTTTGTCATCATTATTTTGATCGCACTTTTTCTGATCTCGGGCATTACCCGAGTTGGGGATGGAGATATCGGGGTCGCTACGACATGGGGGCGTATCACAGATTCATCATTAGACCCTGGTGTGCATGTCGCCTGGCCCCAACCTATTGGCCGTTTTATTGTGCTGGGAGAGACTGCCAAGCAAGTTGCCATTAACGAAGATTTCTGGCCAATAAAACGCAAGGCAGGCATGACAGATTCTGAGCAGCTCTCTGAAGCGTCGACGCATAATCGTTTGCGGCCAGGTGAGGGTGGGTATGTCCTTTCATCAGATGGGGACATTGTGCATATGCGAATTGAGGCTAATTGGGTGATCAGGGAGCCAGTGGAATACCTCAACTCAGTATCAGATGCACTCGCTTCTCCAATTGTCGCCTTGGCACTTCGCCGAGCAGCAATACAGGTTCACGCGCTTTACGATATGGAGTCGCTCGCTGACGAGGTGGTTCGAGAAACGGTGAAAGAAGAGATTCAATCGAACATGCAAAAGATGTTGAACTCTCTGGGCAGTGGCATTCAGATTGTGAAAGTGGAGTTTACTGATGCGCCGCAGGCGCCGATGGTGCTGCAGAAGGACTTTGAGCAGTTTCAGGCAGACCGGGTTCAATCATCTGTTGAGATTGAAAGGGCGAAACAGGACGCACAAGAAATGCTTATTCGGGTTGCTGGTAGTCAGCATGCCAAGGTGACATCCCTAATTGAAGCTTATGAAGATGCGCTCGATACCTATGATGAAGAATCCGCAGATTCAATTATTCTCGAGGTAAATGATCTGCTTGAAAGCGACAAAATGGCTGGGGTGGTTGCAAGCAGCATTTCTGCTGCTCGTGGTTATCGATCACATATCGAATCATCCGTCGGTAGTGAAGCTCGGCGGTTTATGAGCCTGCTTCCGGCCTATCAAGAGAGCCCTGAACTTGTGATCTGGAATCTTTGGCAAGATGCTTATGAGAAAGTGATGGATCGTCCGGATGTCGAGATCGTTTATGTGCCCGATTCGCTTCAGACGATGAAGCTAAACATCAAAGGGTTGGATGCCATTCAGGAACTTCGCCGTAAAAACTTATTAGAACGAAGATTTGCAGAATCTATGTTCGATGGTATTGAGACCGACTTTCCTTATATTCTTCGTGCGAGTGATCAGAACATAGACGGTCCAGGCCGTCAGTTGCGTATCGACAGTCAAACAGGTCAGCTCAAAGGTCTTGGTGACAAATAAAATAGACTCAGGGTAGAAATCAGAGCATCGATGCAATGTGAGCCACAATTGAAGCGATCAGGGAGATAGCATGAAGTCATCAGTCGGTCCAACAACAGACAAGCTGGTTGAGGCCATTGGATTGACAAAGGTCTTTCGGGACTTTTGGATGCGCACGAAGGCTCGCGCTGTCGACAACGTTGATCTTGAAATCAATCGTGGAGAGATCTTTGGGCTGCTAGGGCCCAATGGTTCTGGTAAGAGCACCATCATAAAGATGGTGCTTGGTCTTCTCTATCGCACTTCAGGTCGCCTGTTGGTATTTGGTCGGGCGCCCACCGATGTGGGTATCAAGCGTCATATCGGATTTCTCCCAGAAGAGTCATATCTTTATCGGTTCTTGAACCCACGAGAGACGCTTGACTATTACGGACGGCTTTTTGGTCAAGATCGACGTACGCGTGTTCGGCGTACTGAAGAACTGCTTGAGATGGTTGGACTCTCACAGGTTTCTTACAGAGCTGTCGGTGAATTTTCTAAGGGCATGATGCGCCGCATTGGTTTGGCGCAGGCGCTCATCAACGACCCAGATTTTCTGATTTTGGATGAGCCTACCTCAGGGTTGGATCCTATTGGTACACGCCAGGTTAAAGATCTTATTGTCGAGTTGGGGCGAAGAGGAAAGACGATTCTCCTAAGCTCGCACCTACTCTCTGATGTTGAAGATGTTTGTGACAGGATGGTTGTCCTGTATGGCGGCAAGATTCGTGCTGAAGGAACTGCCGACGAACTTCTCTGTGACACCGAGCGAACCGTTATTCAGTCGCCTCGATTGAGCGTTGATACGATTTCTCGTATTGACGCCGTCATTAATGAACGTGAGGGCAAGGCCATTGAGAAGGTTCATGCACCGCGACAGAGACTTGAGTCGCTCTTCATGGAAATTGTTGAGAAAGCCCGCATTGAGCAGGTGGAGACTTCCGGGGCTCAATCGGGTGGTGCGACAGCGGAATTTCTGCGTGCAGATAGTGAGGCTGAAGGCGACGATTTGATTGATACCTTAAGCCAGGCAGAGGTTCCGGTTGAACTCTCGACTGAGATTGATGAACAGCCTGAGATGCCAAAGGAGCCAGATGTGCTTGAGGACTTGATGGATGAGCAGCCGCCCCAACAAGTCACTGAAGTTGTAGAGAAAGAGCCAACCGCCAAGGCCGACGACAATATCAATCGTGGTTTAATTGATGAGTTGATGGGCTCGAATGACGCAGAAGATCGGGATAGTTAATGGGTCGTTTCTCCTCTGGATATAAACGGGCTGCACGCTTTCAGTCTGAATTGTGGGTGAAGCTCACGCTGTCAATATTGGTTGCAGGTATTTCTGCTGCAATCTTTGTTCCCATATTGGTTGAGTCATATTCTTTTCGTGGTCGAATGATTCCTTTGATGCAGGAAATGTATTCCTCGACTGCAGAGGATGAGTCTCCGGCCATCTTCCTGGAGACTGGTGAGTACGTGTTTCAGGGGGTCACCTATGGTGGGCCTGAGTTTATTGAGTTTGCAAAGACGCAGTTTACGCCGGGAGGCGAGTTTGTAGATCCTGGTTCTCTTGCTACTTTTCTGCTGACGCGCTCAATTCCCGAATGGATGCCTAGTTGGTTGTTGGTTAATCCGGGGACGACCTGGCTATTGTTGTTTTGTATCTTTCTTTGGCTGCTTTTGGTGATCTGGCTGGAGTTAGTGATCCAATTATTGACGGTCGTTGTCGTCACAGCGGCAGCCATTTTGTTGGCGGCTCTATGTGGACTTCCCTCAATGGTCGTGGGCCTCGCCGGAATCGGGCTGTTAACATTTACATTTGCCTTACTCATGCGTTTGGCGATCTTATTTTGGGGCGGGCAGGGCCCACTGGCTGCGATTGCAAGTGGGGTACTGCGAGAAGCGAGCCGAACAAGGCTTAGTTTGCTCTTCATCATTATTCTCTTGGTGTTGTTGCCGTTGCTTCCAATGGCACTTGATTCGGAAAGCCCGCTGCGGTACCAGGTTCAGACATTTATTAGTCATAGTATGCAGCTGACATTTGCAATTGCAGCATGCTTAACACTTATCCTTGGGTGTGCGACCATTTCTTTTGAAATTCGAGATCGGCAGATCTGGCAGGTGATGTCTAAGCCAGTCGCTCGAGGGCGTTACTTGCTCGGGAAATGGCTCGGTATTATCACTGTAAACTTGATTCTGGTTATGGTTGCGATGTTGTCGATTTTTATCTTCATTCAGTATTTGCGAAGTCAGCCTGTTGCAGATGGACTTCAGGGAGAACTGGATCGACTGGCCATTACAGACGAGATTTTAACGGCGCGACTTCCGTCTTATCCTGACTACCCAAAGTTGTCCTCGCAGGAAGTGCAAGACCGAGTTGATGTGATGTTTGCTACTGACCCAGCCTTGGGTGATCAAGATGCAATGGCACCTCGTGACATGCGACGAATTCGATACGAGATTTCTCAGAACTTTGGACGAGGCCTTCGATCGGTCGCCCCAGGATTGGCTCGTGCATATATGTTCTCAGGACTCGGTGACGCCAGGCGGCTCTCTCCAACAGCGACAGTGCAGTTTCGTTTTCTTATTGATGCGGTTGATGAGCACAAAACCTATCAGGTTGCATTCCGATTTAACAACGATGATCGGACGCTGCGGCCAGTCACCTATGTGCCTGCTCAGACTCATGTGTTGCACATTCCAAGTGACTACATCAGTCCAGAGGGCGAGCTTTTGGTTGAGCTCATGAATATCAACAGGCCCAATCCAGGGAGTCGGGGCACCGGTGCCATTAATTTCTCACCAAATGACCTCAGATTGCTCTATAAAGTGGGAAACTTTGAACCTAACTTTCTAAAAGCAGTATTACAGACATGGATCAAGCTGTGTTTTCTCGCTGCTTTGGCTGTGGCTTGTGCAACCTTCCTGAATTTTCCAGTTGCTTGCCTCATGTCATTCACGATTTTTCTTGGAGCAGTGATGACACCCTACCTTGCGGGATCACTGTGGACCTATGCCCCCTCGGTATTTGTTCCCTTTGATACGTCGAGTATTGGTGGGATGGTACATTGGCTATTTGATCGCACAATTCAGGGTATCGCCAATACGATTGTTTTTGCTCTCAGTTGGTTTGGTGAGTATCAGCCTCGAGAAGATTTAGTTGAGGGACGGTATATCACTTGGATGTCGATAGGCAGTTCAATTCTTCGCATCGGTATTGTTTGGTGTGGAATCAGCCTTTTGCTTGGCTTCCTTGTGTTGCGGCAACGGCAGCTCGCTGTGTATAGCGGTTCTTCATAAAGAAAGGGCAATGAGCGTGACGCGAGATCGTCTAATTCAGTTTCTAGCCGTCGGCTTTACAGTCATATGTTTGGCTATTGGTGGAATGATGTTGCCTGGGATTCTCAAGCAATCTGCAGAGCGATCATTGAGGTATACGGATATTTCGGTAGAGGGTGCTCCACCCTTTGTCGCGTTGGGTACGGCGATGGGGGCGTTACGCGGTCTGATCGTTGATATTCTCTGGGTGAGGGTGAATATGATGAAGGAAGCAGGGCAGTTCTATGAGGTCATGGCTGATGCCGATCTCATTACGAAACTGCAACCCCGCTTCGCGCCTGTATGGGCATTTCATGGCCATAACATGGCTTACAACATTTCGGTTGCTACACATACGCTCGAGGAACGTTGGGAGTGGGTCAACGCTGGGATCGATCTCGTCCGAGGGGACGGTATTCGCGCGAATCCAGAAGACCTTAATTTGCATCGCGAACTTGCCTGGTGGTTTGCTCATAAAATCGACGGCACTTCAGATGATGCTCACAACTATTACAAGCAGAGATTTGCTGATGAATGGGATAAGCTTCTTGGCGAGCCACCCCGAGAGCAAGAAGAGCGAGCTGATTGGATGCAAGAAATCGCGGATGCGCCCAATCGATACGCTGAATTAATTGTGCAGACCCCAGAAGCCGGTGAAATTGTAGATCGACTTAAGGAAGAACTGGGGATTGCTGGGAGGCAGGAAATTGATCTCTATACAGACTTCACGACTCTTTCGGCGCGTTGGGAAGCAGTTACTGGCGGCTCTTTTTTAGCGGGCCAGGTTGGACTGGCCAATAAATTTGAACATGCGCCGTTGGAATTACGCATCTTCAAGAAATTGAGAGCAGATCCATCGCTCGATGCGGGATGGAAGCCTCTGCTGGCACATATTCGAAAGCGCCAGCTAATTGATCGTTACAACATGAAGCCAGAGAAGATGGCTGAGATGACGCGGGAAATTGGCCCGTTTGATTGGCGTCACCCACAGTCTCATGCCTATTACTGGGCGAGAATGGGCTCTGGTGATCGCATTGAAGTGAAGGATGATAACGGCAATATCTCTTTTGAATATAAGAATGAGAAGCGTATCCCGGATGAGGATGTCTACAAGATCATGAACAATGATCGAATTCTCACGCAAGCTATGTCTGGGCTTGCACGTACGGGCCTCATGACAATTGATCGTTTTTCAAATGAGCTTCCGACGCGTGCTCCGGATCCGCGCTGGATCGATTCAATTGATAACTCGTTTGAAGAACTTTACATTAAGCACTTTAATGCTCGTGGCGGCGGTGGTGAGACGTTCATCAACTTTATGGTGAACTTTATGGATGACGCTGTGCGTATGTATTATCGCTCGGGAGAACGAGAGAAGGCAGAGCAATGCCTGAGCCGTCTCAATGACCTATTTGGTGCCGGAGCAATGGATCCAAACAACTTTTATAATCTGCCTCTGGATGTTTACGTCATGCGGGAAACCAAGGAGCAGTACGAGGCTCAGCCTCACATTGCGCCCGGTGAAGTCATCCAATCGTTGCGATATGGTATTCGAGTAGGAATTGGCCGAGATCGACCGCAGGTGTTCAAGGATTCGGTGGCGTTTGCGGATCAGGTGAGAGAGTTCTTTAAGTCCAATGAGTGGTATGACTATGAGACAAAGTTTGGTGGTCGCATTACAGACTTGCTTGGGCCGCTTGAAGATGCGCTCGTCATTGCTTTCGCTCAAGTGATGACTGATCCCAGTATTACAATGGAAGAAAGAATGTCGATATGGTCAATGGTCGATAAGTACCAACCAGAATTGCGTGCTCGTACCTACGATAGAATTATGCCGGTTATAGAATCGCAGTGGGCGAACTATCGTTTGGGCCAATTGATTGATGAGAATGGTAAGGACAGATTCCCATTCGTTGAGGCTTTTACAGCGCCACCTAATCTGGATTTTGTAAGAGCTAAGATAGCTGCGGAGAGCAAGAAGAAGCGGGAAACCGAAAGTGAAATTCAGGCAATTCAGCGCAACTGATGATCTATTTATTGACGCTGGCGGCTGAGCGGACGGTATTTCGAAGAAGTCCGATCTTTTTAATTTCAATCTCAACAACGTCACCGTTTTCTAAATAGCTTGGTGGTGACTTCGCATGGCCAACGCCAGCTGGTGTGCCAGTTAATATGACGGTGCCTTTGAGGAGCGTGATTCCTGTTGAAAGCGTTGCAATCAGTGCTGCCACAGAGAAGATCATATTGTTTGTGGAATCGTCCTGAACCATGACGCCATTCACCCGCGTTGTAATCGTCAGATCTTGGGGTGCAATGTGGGCGGCAGGTACCGGTTCACTGAGTGGGCAGAATGTATCAAAGCTTTTGCCACGGACCCATTGGCCACCACTCCCTTGTTTTTGCCACCAGCGTGCGGTCACGTCATTGGCGACCGCATAGCCACTTATGCAATCCAGTGCGTCAGCTTCTTTGACGTCTTTTGTATCTCTTCCAATGATGACAGCAAGTTCGCCTTCATAATCAGTTTGTGTGTGTGGTTCGAGGCAGATTGATGGGATTACAATATCTTCGCCATTTGAGATCACAGATGCTGGGTTCTTCATGAACACAGTTGGTTTGTCTGGAGGTGTGCCGCCCATCTCTTTGGCATGTTCGGCGTAGTTTTTTCCGATCGCAAATATAGCCGGAGGCAGTGACCAGGTCATGGTGTGTTTGTTCCTTCGTGAGAATTCAGATCAGCGGAAGAAGTTTGTTTGTTGGGGGGGACGGGATCATATCCAAATCCACCAAGAGGATGGCAGCGGCAGAGCCGCTTGATCGTGAGCCAAACGCCCCGCCTTGCCCCATGCGTCTTGAGGGCATCGATGGAATACACAGAGCAGGTTGGTTGGAAGCGGCAGTGCCCACCCATAAAACTAGCAAATGTTGCTTGGTATGCTCGCACCATCGAGATCAGCATGCGAGCACACCACCCGTCAGGTGTTGATGTCGTGTTCTGGCTGTGCTGAAGCTCTGGTAAGACAATCTTGCCACTGGTCAGATTGACTTGTTCTTCTTGTTCCATCGTTGATGCAGCTTGGTCATGCCGTGAATAATAAGTCTTTGGTAGTCATGAGGTGCCAAGGTCTCGTTGGCTTGAACAATAATCATGACATCATACCGGGTCTGGCAATCCCATTGGAGATGCCGAAAGGCCTCGCGAAGACATCGACGGATGCGGTTGCGAGCAACAGCGCCGCCAATGATTCGTTTTGGTACGGCAAGCCCTAAGCGATTGTCTGGGTGTTCGTTAGGCTGAGTGATGATGCGAAGGGGATGGCAGGTCATGCCTTGCCCCTCTTTATAAATTCGATCAAAGTCTCGCTTATGAAGTAATCGCTTGGATTTAGGAAAGCAAGGCGAGGGTCGGTGGGGGGGCGACGACGCTGTATCAGATAGATTATCGAGTGGTGAAGCGGCCATGAGATCAGTCCTGGCTAAGCGCCGTTTGGTAAGTCGTCATGAGCTGGGCACGAGAGAGTAGTCCAAGAGGCTCTTCATGATCGCCGATGACGGCAAGTGCATCCACTTCATATCTGGCAAATTTAGCCATCACTACATCAAGCGTCTCGCTAGGGTCAACAGTGGGTAGATCGCGTCGCATGATTTCACTGACTTGTAAGAGCGGAATGGCTTCTCGGTATACAAGTGTCTCACGGAGGTCGTCTCCGGTCACAATGCCTCGATAGTGTCCATCTTTATCCGTGATAATGAAGTCAGTGGTGCCATCTTGCTCGGTCAGCTCAATAAGCGTTTGGGCTGTATCGTCGATGAGCACTGTTGTTGCCTTTGGTATGACGACGTCATCGACGCAGAGTCTTCTTAAAAGCGTCAGGTCACTCATGCGTCCGAGGCGCACGCCACGCTGCGTAAGTCGAACAGAATACATGCTTTCGCTAAACAAGAGTCTTCCAATAATGGTGCTAATGACCGCCGCAAACATGAGTGGCAAAATAATCTCATAGCTACGTGTGAGTTCATAGACGATGAGAATGGCGGTCAAAGGTGCATGGGTCGTTCCAGCGAGCATGGCCGCCATGCCTACCAGTGCATAATTCACTGGGTTGGCAGGTGGAATGCCTATTTCAGATAAGCCAAGTAGATTCACGAGGATGCCGATGCCAGCGCCTATTGCAGCGCCAATCAGAAGTGATGGAGCGAAGAGGCCGCCGCTACCGCCAGAGCCGACAGTAAGACAGGTTGCGATGAATTTTAGGGCGCCTAATGCGAGTAAGAGTCCCAGCACCTTCCACATAAGGGAAGGCACCTGGGAGGCGTGACTCAGCACGTCATCAATAACAAGATAGCCATTGCCAAAAAATGGTGGCATCTCAGCATTCTCGGTAGTGACCAAGATGTATGTGACTCCAAGAATGCTGAGCAAGGCTCCCCCAATGGCTGGACGAAGCATGGCGGGTACGGGTGCTTTTCCGAACTTCTGCTCCGACCAGACCAATGCACGGATAAAGCAGGATGCAATGAGGCCACAAAGGCAACCAAGAATGAGATAGTTGGGCAGTTCCCACATTGCAAAGCCAAGCTGTACTTCACTGAGGGCTTCACCTGGATCGAATAGCGCCCCCGTGCCAAACCAGTATTGTGTCAGCGCAGATGCCATTACTGATGCAATGACAATTGGTGTAAATGTTCTGAGCGAGAAGTCGCGTAACAGAATTTCCATCACGAAGAAGATGCCTGCAATAGGTGCATTAAATACACTGGCGATGCCGGCAGAAGCGGCGCAGCCGATAAGCGTTGTCGTATTCTGGGTGCCTATGCGCATCAACCTTCCAATGCCGGATCCAATCGCAGAGCCAATCGTGACAATCGGACCCTCAGCACCTGCCGAGCCACCGCTTGCGATGGTACTGGTTGCGGTTAACCATTTGCGAAGTGCGAGGCGCGGATCAAGCCGAGCTCTGCGGCGGTGAATGGCATAGAGCACTGTTGGTACGCCAGGTCCGGCAAGGCTGGGAACGATGACACAGGTGAGCCATCCTGTAATAAGGCCGCCAACGGTTGGTGCAAAGATGACAAACAAAAGGAGTCCGGTATTAAAGCCTTCCTTGAGCGTGTGCTCATTGGTCAGGGGATTACCCCAGGATTCAACCACTCTCAGCGGATAGATGAAGGCAGTTGATACACACGCCATCAGAAGGCCAATGAGCGTGGCCAGGAGAACTAGGTACCAATCGCGACGTAGATGGAGACGCGTACCTATCCGGCGAAGTCTGCTTGATAGGGTGATATGCATGTTTGGCTAGCAGTCTGAAAAAGGGTGGTTCCTGGCCACTTTTGTGGCTCAGCTGACGATATCGGCAGGTGGGGTGCCTGGGGGTGGAGAGTTACTCTGAGAAATCCGTTTTTAGGCCATGAGAGGCCGTAGGGGTCGACTGAACTGGATTTGGGCGATACACTGCTTGATTCTTGATTGAATTGAATTCTTTATTTTGGACCGGGCTATCGGGCTCAATAGCCCAAGGCTGCTGATCTTCTGTTTGTTGATTGGCATTTTGAGCGGTCCCTTGGAACTTAACTGGAGCGATATCTCCGATGATTGAAGCGCTCAAAAGCGATGAGATCGTAAAAAAAGTCGGTGGCCGATTCAAACTCTGCGCCCTCATCCAACGACGGCTCCGTGAATTGGTGATTGATGGGGCTCGGCCTTTGATCGAGCGCGACGGTCGCACGGATCTAGAACTCGTGATCGAAGAGATTATGCAGGACAAGATCACGATGGACTGGTCGGCCGGCGAAGTCATAGAAGTGGCAGTGAGTGAGTAGCCCTCATGGCAGCGGCTGGTCGAACTACTAGTCATACTGCAGCTCAAATTGATGAGTCGCTCATCGGCCGTCGTGTACTGGTTGGTGTGTGTGGTGGCATTGCAGCATATAAGACCGCTGCTCTGGTCAGTCGTCTTGTACAAGGCGGCGCAGATGTCACGGTGTTAATGACGCCAGCAGCAACCCACTTTGTTGGTCCGCTGACTTTCGAAGCGCTCTCGGGTAGGGCTGTTTACACCGACCCTTGGAGTCAAGTCGAATCACATGATCCACAGCACATTGCATTAGCTCGAGAAACTGCGGTGATGTTGATTGCACCGTGTAGCATGAATATGCTTTCGCGTCTGGCAAATGGGCAGGCAGATGATGTGGTGAGTCTTGTTTGTTCAGCTATTGACCGTAGGCAGCAGCGGGTTCTTGTTGCGCCATCAATGAATGAAGTCATGCTCAATCAGCCTGCAACTCAACGGAATCTAGCGGTCTTGCGTGAGGATGGTTTTATAGTCATCGAGCCAGAAATTGGGTGGCAGGCCTGCCGTGCTGTTGGCCCAGGTCGGATGCCAGAGCCGGAGTCACTGGTTTCGGTCATTGTTGAGCAGCTCGCGGCAATGGATTTAACCTGCTAGCTAAGGACCTCGCGTAGTTTCGCCCAATCTTGTGGCTGAGCCCAGATAAAGTATCCGAACTCTCCCTCGATCGTGACGGCATCAAGCCCCACGAGATTCAAGTTTGCAGAGGCGATCATCTCGAGTGTCCGAATCATGGCATCGCCGCGGTTGGCGCCACCAATAAAAAGGACAGATCCTTCTTCATGGGGAATATCAGTTGATCGCAGGAAGCTGCGGAATTGATCAGCTCGCTCAGGAATACAGTGAAAAACCGCCGTTGATTCTTGCTCGGCATGCCCACTGAGCCCAAGTAAAATGACATCCGCTTCACGAAGCCGAGCAGCAAATGAGGCGACCGCTCCGGGCTTGTGCTCCAGGGTGATCTTGAAGTCGATAAGCATTTTCCAGTCTGGCATATTCGTGTTCTCAGGGGGTTCTGTATTGTCCAGAGTCTAGCAGTCTTTCAGTTTCATGAGTTTGGAGGGTCTCATCGCCTTGCAGGCCGCTAGAAAGGCTGGTTAGACTGGTCGTATCTCGCCCTAGCGTCGGGACTTTCCTCGCAGCATACAGACTTTTCTGGAATAGGAACCCATCTATGCGTAGCAGTAGAGATTGCCACCGGAAACCAGGGGCAGCCCTTAAAACGGGTGTAGTTGTTTTCGTCTTGGCACTATTTGCGGGCTGTGAACTTGGTCCCCGGGCGATCTCCGATGGTCGTGAGAAGTTCAACAGAGCAGTCGGTGATAGCCAGTCTTCGATGCTCTTATTGAACTTAGTGAGGATGCGGTACCGTGATCGTCCCAGTTTTCTGCAGATCACCAGCATCTCTTCCAATCCACAGTTCTCAGGGACCATGGGGCTCAATTTTCGAGCGGGCGCCTCACCACAAACAGTGAACGGAAACCTGGTGCCTTTGAGTTTGGGTGGCACCTATTCTGAGAATCCGACCATTACCTACTCACCACTTTCTGGCGAGGCTTTTGTTCGCCAGATGTTAACGCCGGTTCCGCTCGAGACGATGCTTCTTCTTTTGCAGTCTGGCTGGTCAGTCGATCGAGTTATGCGCTTGGCGGTCCAAGAGCTCAATGATCTTCAAAATGCTTCGCCTGCAGCTGGGCCAACGCCAGATCTTCAGCCAGCGTTTGAGGACTTCTTGCGTGCGTCAAAGCTGCTTGAAGTACTTCAGCGTAATCGTGTGATTGAGTGGTCTTACGGAACAAAAGGGCAGGCTCAATTGCGACTTGTTCTTAATCATGAAAAGGCTGGTGATCTTCAGCGATTGCGCATGCTGCGAGATCTTCTGGGTATCTCTGGCGATGCCGTTGATATACCGGTCATTTATGCCGTGGGTTATGCAGATAATCAGACACTTACGATGGTCACTCGGTCAATGAATGACATTCTGTTTTACGTGTCTCAGTCAGTTGAGGTGCCACCAGAGGCGATTGAAGATGGTCTTGTGACAGTCACGCGGAACCTAGATGGTGAAGTATTTGAGTGGGATCAACTGAGTGGAGACTTGATAGATATTCGTTGGAGTCCGACCAAGCCGGAAAACGCCTATGTGGCTGTTTTTTACCGAGGTAACTGGTACTACATTGCAGATGATGATCTGGATTCGAAGACCACGTTCTTGTTAGTTGATCTCTTTATGGATCTGCAATCAGGAAGTGTTCAAGGTGCGGCGCCCGTACTCACTATTCCTGTATCTCGCTAAAGGCATAAAAAAAACGACGCCGGTTGGCGTCGTTTTTTTATGAAAGTTGTCACTGGATCTATTCGGTTTCTTCTCCAGGCCCACCAAGAAAGTTTGCCAGACGGCGTTTTCGGACCGGATGTTGAAGCTTTCGGATCGCTTTTGATTCCACCTGTCGAACGCGTTCTCTGGTGACCTTAAAGATTCGGCCTACCTCTTCTAGCGTGTAGGTGTAACCATCGCCGATGCCATAACGCAGCTTGAGAATCTCACGTTCACGGTAAGTCAATGTCTTGAGGACATCGTTGATTCGCTCACGTAGCATTTCGCTGGTGGCTGTATCAGAAGGTGTTTCTTGCCGCTCATCCTCAATGAAATCGCCAAAGTGTGAATCTTCTGTTTCACCCACCGGTCGATCAAGGCTGATCGGGTGGCGAGAAATCTTCATAACGCGACGAGTTTCGTCAACGTTCATCTTCGCTCGCAGGGCAAGTTCTTCTATGGTTGGTTCTCTGCCCATTTCCTGAAGCAGGTGCTTCTGGATAGTGCGTAACTTTGACATGGTTTCAATCATGTGTACTGGAACACGAATCGTTCGCGCGTGATCTGCAATTGCTCGTGTAATTGCCTGGCGAATCCACCATGTTGCGTAGGTTGAGAACTTATAGCCTCGTCTGTATTCATACTTGTCCACAGCTCTCATCAGTCCAGTGTTGCCCTCTTGGATAATGTCAAGGAAGGGCAGGCCACGGTTGCGATACTTCTTGGCAATAGAGACAACCAGTCGAAGGTTGCCGCCAGAAAGATCTCGCTTTGCTTGCTCATATTCATTAAAGACACTTTCGATGCGAGCAATTCGAGAGATAAGAGTTGTTGGCGTCTCAAGAATCATATCGCTGATTCCAGCCAGTTCCTCTTCCATCACGAGTACATCTTCAGGATCAAAGCGATTTGGATATCGCTCAGCTTTAGCAAGATCTCGTTTGAGCTGATGCATTTTTCGGTTCAATGATTGAAGCCGCCTGAGCAACGGTTGAATTCGTGCGGTCCGTAAGTAGCACTCTTCAACAAGTACCGCCATGCGTCGTCGTCTAGACAAGATTTCCATTTCAAGTTGCGAATGTTGCCGAGCACTTAGGCTCTCGGATTGCAATTTGTCCCATGCCACTCTGTTGATCTCTAAGAGGCGACGGATGGTCTTGAGATTGACGGGGATCCGGCGTGCAATTTTCTCTTTTGCATTTGCTTCTGCAGTTGAGATTCGCATTGTTCGGTCAAAGGGCAGTTGGCCTTCATGGACCTGCTGTAGCGTATCTACTGCTTGCTGAACAGAATAGTCAGACTCTAGAACGCGACGACGGAAGATCATTCGAGTTGTTTCGATCTTCTTGGCCAGTCGAATTTCTTCTTCTCTGGTCAGGAGTGGGATGGTGCCCATCTGAGTGAGATACATTCGGATTGGATCGTCAATGCGCTTGGATCCACTGGCGCCTATCGCCTCTTCGATGACAGCCCGTGTTTCGGCTTCATCAAGAAGTTCTACGGCTTCTTCTTCGGCAGCCAGAGGATCATCGCTGCTGCGATTTTCGTTTGTGGAAGACTCATCAGTATCCTCACTTTCATTCGAAGCGGCGGGCTCTTCTTCGCCAATACGGCTTGGCACGTCACGCTTAAATTTCAAGTTGGTCTGAAGTGGGGCCAGGACAGTGTCCAGGTTTTTGAGTCGAACAGTTTCCTGATCGACAAACTCAACACCCAATGCTTCCATTATGACAATCATCTCATCCAGTGAATCTGGATCAACCATTTCGTCAGGTAAGCTGGTATTGAGCTCTTCGTAGCTTACCCATTTTCGATCAACACTTCGTTGAATGAGTAGAGCAAGCGATGGATGTAAGGCGGGAATCGTTACGGACACGTGGGCACTCCCTTGTTGTTCGAACTAGAGTGAGCCGGATGCTCCCGGTCCAACAAGGAACGGGGCAGGGAACGGCAGGATCAAAGGTCAGGTTCTTACACCTCGTGAAATAGCTGCCGCGTCAGGGCCGCGACGGCGGAGTTCTTTAAGGACTTCTCTAGCCATTGCTGGGCTATCGGCTCCAGCAGTGGCTGTGCTATGCAGTTGTTCAACGCGTTGGTCGATCTGATCGCGTTGGATTCTCATGGCCAGTGCTTCAATACATGCAGCGAGCCGCTCTTGACTGGTGCCTTCAAAACTATCGGCTTGAAGCTGGCCTTCGAAGTAGAGCTCTGAAGCGAATGCTCGTCCCGCGTCGTCATCATGTTCGGCGAGATCGGCAAGGATCTGCTGCATCGTAGGCACGCCTACTTTCAGTAGTCGATCTAATGCACTGGCAATTCTTCTCATAATCTCATCACCAAAGGTCTCAGGAGGGAAGATTGCTAAGGCGCGGTCTTCACGATCATCAATCGAAATCAGGTCCAATCCAAGCTCTGTTTCGAAGAGCAGGTTGGCAATGAGCTCGCGTTCAGCGACGCGGCGGGCTCGAGAGAGGGGTCTGTCAATTGAATTGGCCGTGGGTTCAGTGAGCAGAGACTTGGGTGTATTGACGTCAATGGCAGATTTATTTGACGGGCGTATCTTCGAAATCCCTTGAGCGAGCATCTGATCAATTGACTTGGTCGGTAGGCCAATGATTTCAGCCAGACGTTCAAGCACCAGATGCCGTCGCACGCCTGCCATCTTTGCAAGCCCAAGATTGGCGAGTTCATCAATAGAACGTTCAATGAGCTGTTGTTTTCCTGAGAGCGATTGTTCGTCGGTCAGTGCATGGTCGAGTCGGTTGAGCTTGAATGACAATGCATCTTGTGCATCATCGATCAGCTTTTGGAACTGAGTTTGTCCACCTGGTGTTTCCAGAAGGTCTGCTGGATCCATGCCTGATGGCAGCTCGCACACGAAGACATCGACCGGTGCGGAGAAGAATACCTCAACGGCTCGGTCAGCAGCTCGCTGTCCGGCTTGGTCTCCATCGAAAATAAGCACGACGCGAGGTGCCAGTCGAGCCAATGTCGTTGCATGCTCAGTCGTCAGCGCCGTTCCAAGGGTCCCAACCGCATTCGTGAGGCCTGCTTGGTGGCAAGCGATGACATCGGTATATCCCTCTGTGACAATGGCCTGGCCCATATTGATGATGTTGCGGCGAGCCAAATCAAGTCCGTAGAGTGTGCGTGACTTTTTGAATAGTGAAGTCTCAGGGCTGTTGACGTATTTGGGTTCGTCATCTTTGTTGAGAATTCGGCCGCCAAAAGCGATATCGTTTCCGAGTTCATCGCGAATAGGAAACATCAGACGATTTCGGAAAGTGTCGTAGTGGCCGCCTGAAGAGCCGGTTTTGCGGGCACGAATAAGTCCAGCAGCTTCCAATTGTTGTGGGGTGGCGCCATCTCTGGTTGCCGCCTTTATCAAGCCGTCCCAGGCATCTGGAGCAACTCCGATGCCAAACTGTTCAATCATCTCGTTGCTTACACTACGGGCTTCAAGATGTTTTCTTGCTGTTTCGCCAGAGACTTTATCGCGAAGGTTGCGTTGGAAGAATTTGGCTGCTTTCTCAAGCGTATCTTTCATGTCCCGAGCAGAAGTGTCTGCGGTACGGTGTGTTGCTCGATCTGTGAGTGGAATTCCAGCACGGCTGGCCAGCATCTTCAACGCGGTTCGGAAATCCTGTCGAAGGTACTCTGTCACGAAGGTAAATGCATCGCCCGAGGCGCCGCAGGCATGGCACTTATAAAATGCATTGCCTTTGTGCGTAACAACAGCCATCGATGGACGTGAATCCTCGTGAAAAGGGCATAGGCCAACGTGCTCACGACCTTTGGGGGTCAGTGCAACGTGCTCGCCAATCAACTGGACTAAGTCAGTGGCTTGCCGAACCCGATCAACGTCCGACTGTGCCGTTTCAGAACTCAACGCTTAGCTACCTCGATATGGCCATCTGGCCAAGAACCCTGGAACATGCTCGGTACCATCCATGCCAATGCTTGCTTCCAACTCGCCCCACACCTGTTTCTAGTTTTGATGAATCCGATCATCACATTTACAAACAAGTACGCTCTTTGTATCGAACAAACCAACCACGCGAACCATGCCACCTAAGTGGTACCCACGGACGCGTCAATGACGCTTACTTCTCCCTGTTCGTTCGATTGATAAACCGCACCGTCGATCGTATTTGAGCAGCCAATTCGGAAAGGGTAGATCAACTACCAGCTGAACCGAGGCAAAGACTCCTAGGGTCGGATTGCGGTTTTCTTACTCCAACGGTACGCCCAACACGGCTCAGGTCAACTTGAGGAGGCGTATTTTTTGAACATCTTCTTCACTTAGGCCCAGAAATATCGGTCCTTGGCCAAAATGCCAGATGTTTACTTGTTGAGTTAGCGTAGAAGAGGTGCCTCTAAAAGCGGGCTTTTAGTCGGCAGCTTGTTGCTGTTGTTGTCTGGTGTAGCCATATTTACGGCGAAGTGGCTTGATGACCAGGCCCGCCTTTATGGCTCTTGTGGAGGCCTTAACTCGCATTGGCTTGCCATCAACGATCGCACGAACATTTTGTAAATTTGGTTTAAATGTTCTCTTGGTGCGTGACGTCACATTCAGGCCGATACCGCCCTGATACTTGGGACGACCTCTGTAGATGCGGCGTCCACCAGATTGTGTCTTTAGGCCCGTAAAATGGCATCGGCGTGGCATAGCATGCTCCTCAGGTCACCCAGGCGATCGGGTGGTCGGTTGACTGCGATTTGGCAGTATAGGGGCAGATTGGTCTGGAGCAAGGCCCGGCGCTGATCTCAGCAATCCTAGGCCGATTCCTTGGCTTTAGTGGGTACGGCCAGCGAGGCTAGATCAGCTTCGCGTTCTATTGCCGCAGCATCGATTACATAGCGCTGGCCACTATTGCCAGTCTCGGGCAGGTCATACATCAGATCGAGCATGAATTCGTCCAAGATCGCTCGCAAAGCTCGAGCCCCCATTCCTCTCTCGACAGCTCTTCGGGCGAAGAGGGTCAGGGCATCATCGGTGAACTCCAGTTCAGCTCCCTCGATATGGAAGAGGTGGTAGTACTGCCGGATCAATGCATTCTTGGGCTCCGTGAGGATTCTGACCAAGGCATCATCAGACAGGGGCATCAGTGGTGTAATCACTGGCAAGCGGCCAATCAGCTCGGGAATGAGTCCAAACTGAAGCACATCCTCTGTTGCGACCTGTGAAAGTAGCTCAGATTCATGCAGGATCTTGTCGTCATGTGAGACTTGCCGGTCATCATTGGTAAGAGATTTGAAACCAATCCGTTGCCGTCCTAATCGACGACTAATCAGATCGGTGAGTCCATCGAAAGAGCCGCCACAGATGAACAAGATTTGAGTCGTGTCCATCTGAATATACTGCTGCTCAGGATGTTTTCTGCCACCTTGAGGCGGGACATTGGCAACAACGCCTTCCAACATTTTAAGCAGGGATTGCTGTACGCCCTCGCCCGACACGTCTCGCGTGATTGAGACATTTTGGGAGGTCTTGCCAATCTTATCGATTTCATCGATGTAAATAATGCCACGCTGAGCGGCTTCAAGGTCATAGTCAGCTGCCTGCAGCAGCTTGAGTAGTAGATTCTCAACGTCTTCACCGACATAGCCAGCCTCGGTCAGCGTGGTGGCATCACCGATTGCAAAGGGCACATTGAGTATGCGTGCGAGCGTCTTGGCTAGAAGTGTCTTTCCCGTCCCAGTTGGGCCGATCAATAACACATTTGATTTGTCTAGCTCAACAGTGCAATCTTCGTTTTCAAGCTGGGTCAGGCGCTTGTAGTGATTATGTACTGAGACAGACAGTGCTTTCTTTGCATGATGCTGTCCGATGACATACTGATCTAGGAACTCTTTAATCTCACGAGGCACGGGGATCGCAGAGAACAACGGGCGTGCGCTACTGACGCGGCGGCGTTCTTGCCGGAAGATGTTCTGGCAAAGATCTGTGCAATTCGAACAGATGTAGATGTCATTGGGGCCTTCGACCATTGGCCCAACTTCACGAGAAGTCTTGCCACAGAAGGAGCAAGTGGTCACCTTGCGGCCACGGAAGCCACCATCATCACCATCATTGCCGCCCCCGGCACCACCTGAGTCACCTGAATCTCCGCCGCCTCCACTCGGTTTCAGACCTGAGCCGAGTGGGCCATCGCCTCCTGCAGCTTCCGCTTCGACAGCTTCGCCACCGGGAGACAGGCGATTGAGCGCCTCTAGTAGGTCTTCATGTGACATTTTTAGATAGCCCTCTCACTTCACAGCAGCAAGCTGCTGATATCTCAAATTCACCCTGGCCTGCTAGCGCCAAGTTCGAAAGTCTGACTCAATGTTCCGTAGTCTACCTCTGTCGCCGCTGGATCGCTGTTTTTCACCAGTATCTAGCTCATTGTGCCACAGGTAAGCCCTATGTCCAACTCGGAGCGGCAGATCGGGTGCCTAGAAAGTGGCTTTCTGCATGGGATGAGGCCTTACAGCATGGTTTATTGGCCGAAATGACTCATAAGCAGACGTTATCAGCCGGGGTTAGTTGAGCAAGAGATCCCCTTAGAACTCAAGAAGCGTTGCGCCTGCTATGGCTATTTTTATTCAGGATCCTTCGATGCAGGAGCAGGGGGGTCAACTTGTTCAATCATATGGCTACGAGCCTTCAGGAATTCTTGCTCAGTGAGCTCTCCACGATCTCGCATGGCCCTGAGATCTTGAAGGGTGAATCCGATGTTTTCAGTAGGGCTGTCGTCTGGTCCCAATCTACGGCTCAGCCAAGTGAGGCCAAAAAAAGCGATCACAAGGAGCACGATGAGCACAATTGCCCATGGCACAATCTGACCAATCAACGTACTGGCGTCATTTGGTGGTGGAGTCGGAGATGTAGCAGCTCCCATCATTGATGCCTGCACTCAGTGATAATGGAGATCAGTCAGCAGTTTTTTTGGTGGTCTTCTTTGTGGTCTTCTTGGTGGTCTTTTTCTTGCTTGCAGTTGCGGTGGTCTTTTTCTTGCTCGCAGTTGCGGAGGTCTTTTTCTTGCTCGCAGTTGTGGATGTCTTTTTCTTTGTAGAGGTGGCACCATCTTCTGCGTTCATTTCACGCCATTGCTCGATGGTCACATCCGTGATATCTGCCTTCTCAACAAGTACATCACCAGCCTTCTCATGGCGGAGCGTCTCTTCGAGTTCGCCCATTCGGCCCGCATTGGTCAGCTCAGTGCGAAGCTGATCTGGGCGGTGACCCCGCTGAATTGCAATTGAAGCGATCCGGCCATTTATTTCAGACTCCGACACCTCAACGCCCTGGTCCTTCGAAAGTCGACGCAGCAGGAAGTAGGTTTTGAGCCGCTTGCGAGCAACCTCTTGAGCTTCTGAACGAAGCTCAGCAATGCGTATGTCTACTTCATCCTGAGGTACGCCGCGATGTAGCAATTCCATTTCTTGTTGCTCAAGCAAGCGAGCGGCTTGGCGGCCAGCCATCGCCTCAGGCAATTCAAAGTCAACTTGTTCGCTGAACTGTTTGGTTGCCTGATCGCGTAGTGCGGCAGCTTGTTGTTGATCACGACGCTGCTCTAGGGCAAGTTGGATCTGCTCACGTAGAACAGCTTCGCTTGCCAGGCCATAAGCATCAACAATCTGTTGTATCTCTGCAGGATGGATGCGATGTGCATCCTTAATATTGAATGTAATGATGATGGCGGCGCCTCGAAGCTCTTCCTGTTCGTGGGCTTCGGGGCCGATGGTCTCAATAATGACTTCGTCACCAGTTTTCTTCCCAGCAAACAAATCAACCAGATTTTCAATCATCAAGCCAAGCAGTGGTCCATTTTTCTCATCACGGGGAAGCAGTACAGGAACTGAATCATGACTGAAGAACGGTTTTTCAGCATCCTTGATTGTCGCTGAGACGCGACCCAGTACGCGGTCACCAGGCCCAATGCCATCATTGATCTGCTCTGCGCTGCCAGACTGAAGTGCCTGACGTTCGAGCTCTTCATCGATGTGTTTGTCATTGATTTCAAGAAGTGGTCGCTGTAATTTCAGGCCATCAATTGCTGGAAGCGTGAAGTCAGGGGTCACTTCAACCGTGACTGAAAAGACCAAGGGTTTGCCATCTTCTATGGCAAGCTCCTTCATCGCATCATCTGGTTCTGGTTCTCCAACCGGCTCAAGTTCATTGGCTTCTAATGCCTTCGAATAGGCATCAGCGATGACCTGATTTTTGGTTTCGTCGCGCATCGCAGTTCCAAACCGCTTTTCAAGAAGTTTGGCGGGAACATGGCCTTTTCGGAAGCCAGGAACTTGCGCTTGCTGAGACATTGCTGACAGCGAGTCTTGCATCTTGTCTTGGATGGCTTCTGCTGAAACCGTAATCGTCAGACGTTTGCGAGCAGGGCCTTGATCCTCGATCTTTACTTCGGGGACAGAGGCGTCAGTGGTCTCGGTGGTACTCTCGGTGGCTGGGGCGTCGGTCATAGTTTTCTTCAGCTATTAACAGAGATGAATCGGACATGATCTGAGCACGCCGCCCAATCAAGAATGGGGAAAAGTAACAGAAAAGTCTATCTTGGATCAAAAACGCCCAATACTTCCAGCCTGAGGCCTCCCTACGTGTGCCTTGCTATCGCCAGGTTCAAAAACGCTCATCCTTATTTAGGCATTCGGCGACAAGAGCATCTGTGCATAGGTTGGTAAGGGCCACAGGTCATATGAGACGATTTCTTCCAGGCTATCTGAGATGATTCGTGCCTTCTCCATGGCTGGCAGCAAGACATCATGGATATGGCGAGCATACGCATCCAAAGAACTGATTTCAGTCTCTTCAGCCTTATGGAGTTCATCGATTGCTGTGTTCAAGTCAGACATCCGGTTCGTGATTCGTTCCAAGGCGGTGGACGATGCAGCGGCATCAACGCCTGCAGCCTTACATGCAGCTACGGCTTCTGCAATCTCAGCCTGTTGGCGAACGGCCGTCGGAATGACCATGGTGCGAAGCATCGAGAGCAACGTGCGGGCTTCAATATTGACGATTCCGCAGAATCTTTCGTAGAGCACATTGACTCGAGCATCGACTTCTCGGGGCGTGAGTACCTCGTATTTATTGAATAGATCTTTAGACTTTTTCGAGGCGATGACTGGTAGTGCATCGGCGGTGCCCTCAAGAATAGGCAGGTTTCGTTTGGCCGCTTCCTTGTGCCACTTTTCGGAATAGTTATCTCCGTCAAAGCACACGCCGCGGTGCTTTTTGAGAACCTCGCGAAGAAGTGTCAGCGCTACTTTGTGAAGCTCTTCTTTTGAGGCATTCTCGCTAACGCGATTACTAAGCTCAGTGGCCATGTAGTCAAGTGATTCAGCAATAATGGTATTGAGAATCGTGTTTGGCCAGGCAACTGATGCACTTGATCCCACTGCTCGGAATTCAAACCTGTTTCCCGTAAAGGCAAATGGGCTGGTGCGATTGCGATCTCCGGAATCACGAGGCAGATCGGGCATGGTGGTTGGCCCAAGATCAAGCAGGCCCTTGCCGATCATTGTCAGCGGTTTCTCGGCTTGAAGTTCATCAAGAAGCGTTGTGAGCATCTCGCCTAAGAAGACAGAGATGATTGCAGGGGGTGCCTCGTTGCCACCGAGTCGCAGGTCGTTGCCGGCAGAGGCAATTGATGCGCGAAGCATGTCAGCATGAAGATCAACAGCGCGTATCACGGCCGTTAAGAATGTCAGAAACTGAAGCTGGTCATGGGGTTCAGTACGTGGTTTGAGCAGGTTTTTACCAGTGTCAGTGGCAATAGCCCAATTGTTATGCTTTCCAGAGCCATTGACGCCCGCAAAGGGCTTTTCATGAAGTAAGCAAAGATAGCCGTGTTGGAGTGCAGTGCGTTCTAAAACCTGCATCAACAGCATCTGATGGTCTGCGGCCACATTGGCATTTTCAAAACTGGGAGCGACCTCGAATTGGCCGGGGGCGACTTCGTTATGCCGGGTTTTGACCGGGATTCCCAGTTGATAAAGCTTCTCTTCAGCATCAGCCATGAATGCCAGTACATGTTCTGGAATATGAGCGAAGTAGTGGTCATCGAGCTGGTGCCCTTTGGGTGCGGCAGCGCCAAGGAGCGTGCGCCCACAGATCACGAGGTCTGGTCGCATTGCTGCAAGCTCGGCATCCACCAGAAAATACTCTTGCTCACAACCAAGCGTGGTGATCACATTGCTCACGCCTTCGTCGCTCCCGAAGATCTTCAGTAGGCGCATGGCTTGTAAGTTGATGGCTTGAATCGATCGCAGCAGGGGTGTCTTTTCGTCCAGTGCCTCTCCAGTCCAGCTCACAAAGGCGGTTGGAATATAAAGGGTTGAATTGGTGTCGGTTTTTCGAATGAAGGCTGGGCTGGTCGCATCCCAGGCGGTATAGCCGCGTGCTTCGTAGGTATCTCTGATGCCTCCAGTTGGAAAAGAACTTGCATCTGGTTCGCCGCGAATCAACATATCGCCAGAGAATTCTGCAATGGCACCGCCACCAGCGCGAGGAGATAAGAACGCGTCATGTTTTTCTGCCGTCGCGCCGTTGAGTGGTTGGAACCAGTGGCAATAATGTGTACAGCCGTGTTCGAGGGCCCACTCTTTCATCGAGTCAGCAACCTGATTAGCAATGGCGGGATCCAGGGCAGTGCCATGTTCCATGGTGCGATTGAGCTTCTCGAATACTTTGGCGTCAAGGCACCGGAGCATGACATCGCCAGTAAAGGTAAGTACGCCGAATTGATCACCGAAATTTTCGAATGAAGTATGTCGATCAGTCATGGTTTGTTGGTTCACCTTCGCTTCTCTCCTTGATTTGCAGGTGGTCTCTGGGCTATTTTGAAATGCCGTCTGAGTACCCCCCGAGATTTCAGATACCAGGGCTTACCCTATCAGGCATCAGTCGCTCAAATGGCCCCCGACTCATTCCTGGGGAAGCTATTTTCTGGCGATGTGATATTTGTACGTTCTGCAGGGCCTGGCGGCAACCGACTTGAAGGCCACAGGCAATTTTTGAGGCCATGATTTGCCTATTGTTTCGCAGCAGCGGCCAAAGCGAGGGAAGTGATGTATTGAGCGGACTCAGCAAGTGGGTCTTCTGCCTCAGCCATTCTTCGCACCAGAGAAGAGCCGACAATCGCCGCATCCGCATGCTCAACAACAGCACTGACATGATCAGGCGTGCTGATACCAAATCCAGCAGCAATTGGGGTCTTGGTGATGGCTCTGAGGCGCAATAGAGGCTGTTTGATATCAGGGGCCTCGGTCTGCTCTCCAGTTAGTCCAGTCCTTGCCAGGAGATAGATGAACCCCGTACTACTTCGTGCAATCTGCTCTAGCCGCTTTTCACTGGTTGTTGCCGAAGCAAGAAGAATCAGGCCCAGTTCATGTTGGTCAGTCATGGCTCGCAAGCGAGGTGCTTGGGTGAGA
This sequence comes from Phycisphaerales bacterium, assembly GCA_029268515.1. Taxonomy (NCBI): domain Bacteria; kingdom Pseudomonadati; phylum Planctomycetota; class Phycisphaerae; order Phycisphaerales; species Phycisphaerales bacterium. Next base: position 172,528 of record JAQWNP010000014.1, read on the forward strand.
TCGAGATCTGGAACAATCAGGCCATCAAATCCAGCCTTAACTAAGTCGGCAAGAAATGGTTCGGGACCGTGGCGATAGACAAGTGATGAAGAAACCATCGCAATAATGGGGCAACTGACATGGGGACGGGCGGTGGCCACCGCATCCATTATTTGGCTGATGCGAACGCCTGCGTCGAGGACCTCGGCCATGGTCGCCGCAATCGTGGGGCCATCGGCGATCGGATCTGAAAAGGGGAATCCGACTTCGATCAGACTGGCTCCTGACTGCTGGAGTACAGGGAGTACCTTGGAAGTCACGTCTAGTGTGGGGTAGCCACCTGTCACGAACGGAATTAATCCCCCACGCGACTGAGAATTCAGCTCGGTGAAAGTAGCTTGGATCTTCTTAAGTCCCATTTATTGATTCGATTCATTTGTGTGACTTGTGCGACAAGTCAAGGTTTGCTTCTGTTGATGGGGCAGGCTCACTACTATTTCACGCCCTGAGGTCCACCATCTTCAATGTACTTATCTGTGACAGCTTTGTTCAAATCAACTCCGGTGATATTGGCCAGGGTGGTTAACCAGGCCAATACATCAGCAAATTCTTCACTCAAGAGGCTCTCGACCTCTTCGCCACGCTCGAGTCGGGCCAGCGCTTCAGCCAGTTCGCCGACCTCCTCCATAAACCACAGAAACGTCTTGGATGGGCCGCGTGCCAGATCAGTGGCGCCGTAGCGTTCATCGATATAGGCCTGCCAAGTTTCAAGCGTGAACATATTGGAGGAGCCTTTCTGTCAGGATTTCTTTGCCTTGGTCGCGCAGGAACGCCTCCAAAAGACCTTGCCTACGGGCGTATGTTCGCATCCATGGCGGTTGTTGTCTATCTGGTCCGTGTGATAACAAAGAACAGCACAACAACTCTGCTATTTCCCGAGATGAACATTGGTAACAGCTCAGTTCGCTGTCATACTAGAAGCGTGGTCAGGGAATCTGGGCGGGGTCTTATACACGGCTCATCAGTTGTGTCACCGAGGCGCTCCAAGTTTTCTTGGCGTGGAATGGTCATCTTGCCGAAAAGTACATTAGACGTACGGCGCCGATGGCCAGTGCGGCCTATTTCATTTTGACTTGGTCGCTGAGATCGGTCAATGACGCGTAAAAAGTAAGGACACATGGAAGTGCGATTTCGGGCATCAGAATCAAGAGGCGTCACTGAAAAAACGTGCCAAAGCCAGCGGGCATCAAGTGATCAGGATATGACGAGTGAGGCTTCAGTACGGCGTTTTTGGCGCCGATGTCGATTGGCCCTGGAATCCAAGCCGAGCGTCTTGGTGATTGATCTCGCAGAGGTGGTCCGGGCTGACACAAAGCTCATCGCGTGCTTGGCAGGTCTTTATCAACTGGGGCGTGACGAGCACGTGGCCATTGAAGTACACGCTTCTGCCGCAGTGCTGACCGTCGCTCGAATCTGCCACCTTGAGCCACTGCTTGAGATTATGTCTCCAGCGCCGAGCTCAGACGCTGCGCCGCCTCCTGAACTGGCATTAGGTGATCTCAATAAGCTCACTTCGCCAGCGCTCTAAAAGCTTGTTTTCATGATAAAATCTGTTTGATTTGCAGTCGGTCTGCAGTCGGTCTGCTGTCGTTCAGCTCATCTGTCTGCACGTATGGGCGCAACATATCGGAGTCAGGACATGGCCGGTCAGATCATTGAGATCAATCTCGCTTCAGATCAAGGGGTTCCAGCCATTGCCTATGAACAGGCCCAAGTGGTTCCTGGCCAGGGTATTCATGGAGATCGCAAACTTAAAGATGCAGCGGGGGAGAGCCCCGGCGCTTATCTTCGTCAGATTACATTGATCGAGAAGGAACAAGTCGATCGTTTTAATGAGGTCTATGGGGCCTCTATGACACCCGCCGAGACCCGACGCAATGTGGTCACGCAGGGCATTTCACTCAACGATCTGGTCGATCGTGAGTTCAGCGTAGGCTCAGTTCGTATGCGCGGCACCATGTTGTGTGAGCCTTGTAAGTATCTCCAACAACTCACTGGTCTGCCAGTGGTTGAGGGCTATCTCAACCGTGGCGGTCTCTGCGCAGAGATTTTAACAGCTGGTGTCATCAAACTCGGGGATCAAATTGTCGGTCACTAGTTGGCTTGTTCGTCCATGCCAATTTTGACGGGGCCGTGGTCGTCGCAGTGGTCTTCATGTGGATGATGAAGGTTGCCGTTGACGAGATAGTCGAAGTGATCGCCATGGGGCACCATTTCGTGTCCGCAGCTAGGTCCATGGATATGCTCTTCTAACTGGCAGTCATTGAGCGGGCAACAAACATCTGGATTGAGCTCTGATACTTCAATCTGGTGTGCAACGCAGCCACTATCGAACTGATGCTCAAGGCGGCCGTCGACAAGGTAGTCAACATGATTTTGGTGGCCAATCGCGGTATGGCCGCAGTGAGGGCCATGCGTATGTGTCTTGCGAGGACCAGATGTGCAGAATTCAGCGGCGTTTGTTTTTTCGGTCGTTTCCATGCCAATGCTCCTTATATCCTCTATAGGTAGATCTCTATTGCATCTTGTGAGGCCTGGGTAGAACCACAGTCTCTCAAGAAGCTTGTCCCCCTCATTGCTGCAATGGCTATGCCCAAAGGCCGCAATGCTTTAGAAGGGCTGATCCCGTTTTAAACAAGATAGGAGTGGCTCAGTGAGCAGCTTTAGCCAGTCGATTCTTAAGAAGCCTGTCACTGTGGCAGGGTGGGGGCATTGCATCACTGGCTGGAGTGGATATTCTATTTTACTTGCCTGTAGGGCCATTGGCGCAGTTGGCTAGCGCGCTTGTATGACACACAAGAGGTCACTGGTTCGAGCCCAGTATGGCCCACTTAAAGCGGCGCTGTGAATCTTCGATTCCAGCGCCGCTTTTTTCATGGTCCATGTTTCCCATCCCAAGCGATGTGA